>JAJAYU010000415.1 GCA_026786125.1 Chamaesiphon sp. | reverse complement strand
GTTCTGGCAGTGGCAATATCAATGCCCAATGAGCCAAATTCCGAAGTTTGCGGCCAAACTAACGCTGCTGTCTGAAACGTCCCGTGGATGTCCAAATGTGCGGCTGGGTAAATTTGTTGGAGTGCTTTAGCTAGCTTCACACCTGCACCGACTTCTGCTATTTGGTGACAGCCATCGACTACCAAGTCAATATCTGTAATTGATAAGCTCTCAGCCCGATTTTGCGCCAAAAGTAAATCCCGCACCACCCCACCCACAAGATACAGATGCCAGCCCGATGCCTCCGCGATCCGAGCAGCCTGCATCAATAACTCCCACTGGAGCATCTTTTCGATCGTCTCAATCACCCACCCATACCCCTAAAACCTAAAGCCTAAAGCCTAAAACCTAAAGCCTATCTATTCGCCCGTCGATCCTCTTCTCTGCGTTGTCTGTCGCGCCAACCAGTTAAGGTGAGAATGACAATGCCTAATGTCACGATCACGAGTAGCCCAAACGCAGCAGTACCTAAAATGGGCAGGAGGGAATTAGTGTCCATCGAGATTGATTAATTTAAGAGAATTACCTAAATTAATTCTACTACCTTTATTTTTGCCGATCGATCTTCATTGCGAATCAGAGACATTGTGAATTTTTGATTTGGATTGGGTGCAAACGGTGGATTCGATCGGAGATACCTCGATCGCTCACACCCAGACGTGATAGTTTAAGTAGGAGTGTATCAATCTAAAATTGAGACGATCTCCCCTTGGAGAAATCCTGCAAGCAAGCTAATTTAATTCCAGTCTGGAGGAATTTCGATATGTCAATTCGTTTATATGTAGGCAACTTACCAAAATCTGATGTGGAGCGGGAAGAACTGGAAGTTGTCTTCGCTGACGCAGGCGAGTTGGTTTCAGTCAAAGTGATCAAAGATCGCAAAACTGGTAAATGCCGTGGATTTGGCTTTGTCACCGTCGAAACCGACGAGCAAGCAGACCAAATCATTGAAAAATATAATGGTGCCATGTTCCAAGAGGTGCCAATCAAAATTGAGAAAGCTCTACCCAAAGCTAAGGGACAAGAGGACGAAGATGGAGAAGGTGGCGCATCCACCGAGCCTAGAGAACCTAGCAATGTTCCAAAACCGACACTAAACAAGAAAGTCCCTGGCGAAACTAGTACGCCTCGCCGAGCTGCCAGCGGTGGTGGTAAAAAAGGTGGCCGCAAAGAGGGCAACAAGACTCAGGGCGGTGCCAATACTTACACCAGCACGGCAACTACTGAAAGTTTCCAACCCGACCCTCGGTGGGCTGGAATGCTGGCTGATATCAAGGATAAATTAGCTCAATCTGGGAATCCATAACTTAATTGTTAGAAGAGTTTCAGACTGCATTTGCTTGCAGGTAATTGTAAGTACTGCTAGGGATTAATTTCTCTAGCATTTTTTTAGGTAAGACCCATCGTAAGTTTATTCCTAAAGCCCAACGTCTAGAGAATGGCAGTGAGTTCTGCTAAGTTCGTAATCGGTAGATCGGCATGATCTTGCCACGGAAATGCTCCCGTGGGATCGAGATAGACAGTGGCACTACCAGCCCGTCGTCCGGCTTCTAAGTCAAACAGATAATCTCCCACCATTACCGATCGATCTGGGAGTGCATTCCAACCAGATAGCAATTGCAAAATTCCCTCTGGACTCGGCTTCGGCGGACAACAATGGCGACTGAGGATCAATTCTGCTGGAAAGAATTCAGCTAATCCACAGGCGGCTAGAGTAACCTGGGCATTGGGTTTGCTATTGCGGGTGAGAATGGCGATCTGAGCACCACGCGATCGCAATTTGGTCAAGAGTTCACGGGCACCTGTCTGAGCCGTGGCACGGTGGGCGATATCCAGCTCCAAAGTGTCAAGCTGCTGGTGTAACTCAGCAGCTTGGGCGGTGGGTAGATTATTCAGGGCTTCGAG
Organism: Chamaesiphon sp.; assembly: GCA_026786125.1. Lineage (GTDB taxonomy): Bacteria > Cyanobacteriota > Cyanobacteriia > Cyanobacteriales > Chamaesiphonaceae > Chamaesiphon. The sequence continues at coordinate 2,741 of JAJAYU010000415.1, read as the reverse complement.
GATCGGTTGATCGAGCGGTATCCCCAATATCCGCTTGATCCCGTCGAAGTCGTGGATACTCAGGGTCAGCGTCCCATCCATATCAAAAATCCAACAGTCACGTCGATCGAAAGAAAAAGACATCAGGCATAAATATCTAAATAATGTCTTTAGCTTACCGTAACTCAAGTTGCTAGCGGTTAAACCACCGATTTGCTGATATTGTGTCGATACACTCCGCCCAACATCACCGCCACGATCGCTAGCAGCAACCATTCAGCAGGCTCTGGCGTAGCCGAAACGGATGATGGTGACAACTGTTGTTTATCTTCTACTTGCCGTTTGAAGCGATCTTTGCCTTGCTCGGCGTTCTTGAGATCTTGATTCTGTTGATCGTTCACCAGCACGATCATCGAGGAATATGGGGTGACGAGGTTGTATCGCTTGGCTAATACATGCACCGCATCCAATTCTTTGAGCTGTTCTGGCTGCAATGATTGGCTCACCTGTGTGATCCATTGCCGTGCAGCAATCGCATCAAAGCTATCATCTTTTGGCTTCGCAGTTGGATCTATCGCTTGACTCAGGAACCAAGCGTAGTTATCAACTACACTCAATAGTGATGTATCCTTGCCCAAACTTGGCTGGGTGGCGATCCGCTGCATCACGTTTTTGATCTCAGTCGAGACGCTACCGCCACTATGTTGAATCATGGAGAGAGTGGCATCATCATAGGCAAAGGGTAATCCACCTAAATGCACCATCCATAAGGGCGCAGGCACGGATTTCGGCTTATCTTGATCGGCTGACAACTCGTAGCTACCTCGAGCGGTAATGGCGATAATTGCATCGTAGTTAGGATTAGCGGCTGTTTTGCTAAGACTTTCAAATTGCGCCAACATCTGATGTGGTTTGATCGAGCCATAGAAGATCGCCCGATCTGGCTTGAAGTCTGCCATTGGCACCAATTGGGGTTGGACTGATTCACTAGCCGTTAGATATAGATCGATCTGGTTGCGGGGTAGGATATTCGATCGCAACCATTTGATCGTTTTCACCAGTTCGGGGCGATGGCCGTTCATGCTGTAGGAACCATCGAGGACGATCGCTAGCCGTTTATTTTGGGGCAAGCTATAGCCATTGGGATCGAATGGTTTGGCGATAATATTGCTACCATTGGGTAAGGTCATTTGATGTATCGCTGGTGCCGATTTATTAGCAGCAATCGAGTTGGGTAGCCATTGATGCCCTAGTGCGACAGCTTTACCATCAATTGTTCGGTTAGTATTGCGATTCCAGTAAACATTTCGGCGTTCATTGAGTTGTGGTAATGGCCAACTATTGTCCTGCTTCATCACTTTGTACGTCATCCACATATTCATCGGTTGCCCCTGTGGTAAGACTGGATAAACACGCAGGCGATAATTTTGGGGGCCAACTTGTTCTAATAAAGCTGGATCGACTCGTTGCTGAATCTGTTCTTTATATATTTTCTGAGCCGCGCCACGAGTAGATACTTGGAATGGAAAACTTAGGGCTTTGTTATCAGTTTCACCCAGCCAGATCCCAGTCACAGTTGCACTTTCAGGCAATGAGAAATAATAGAAGATTTCCTCCCGATTCAATGTTTGGTTTTGATAGATTTCATGGAGTTCTATATCAGCCCAGTCTCCCTGGGGTGTAACTTTGACCTGTTGATTGGTCAAAAGTACTCGTTTCGCATCGATACTTAGTAATCCGGCATTGGCTTCAGCACGATTGAAATTTGATTCAACTGCATGACGAATGGTCTCTTTTTCGCCGCGTAGGATCGGCAGATCAAAAAATTCAGCGTAGAGTTTTTCCGCATCTTGACGATCGGATCGAGTTCCTTGATAGACAAATGGCTCGGTCAAAAAATCGTAGGCATCTTGTAACCCTTGGGCGAGGGGTTGTGGGAATTTGAGCCACTCATAAGCACTCAAGATATCCCGATCGCCTGATGTGCGAAGATAGCGATAATCGGCGAGATAGGCATTTAACAAGCCCTGGCGGATTTGCTCCGACTTTTGAAGATTGGCAGATCTATCGACTGGCTGTTGTTTCAATAATGCAAACGCCTCGATCTGCGGCTGATACTGGATCGAGATCAATACTCCCAACCAGATGATCGCCAAACCACCAACTAAATACTGTACTTGCCATTTGCCATACCGCTCAATCGATTGCTGGAGATTTTGCCACCACAGTTTCTGAGCAACAAATAACATCCCAAACGGCGCACTACTGACAGCGAAAGCACAAGCAAACAGCGGCAACACAATTATGCTCACAAGCAGTGCCTCCAGATGACTCAATAACCAGATACCGACTGGTAGCAAGAAAAACGACGAGATCGCCACCAAGTACAGCGAAACCAGTAAGAATAAGCTCAAACCTAGCAGCGACAATAAATTCCCGCGCTGCCCCACTGATTCGGCTTGCCGCTGCTGCCAAAACCAGTAACAGCTTCCCGCAAATCCCAGGACACCCGAAACCAGCAAGAAGCTACTAGCTGTGGTCAACTCGCGCAGCATAAATAGCCGAATCACGCAGGCAGCCAGAATCGGTGCTTCGATCGCATAAAACAATTCAAATAAAGATAACGGCAATGGTGATTTAATTTGCTGTCGCTTGCTGCCAGCAATCGTCGTCGCGAGTGGTACCCCAATCAAACCCATAAATGGAATCATCAGATCGATCGGCACTGTCCCCCCGATCGAGTCTCTGGCTAGTGCCATGCC
>JAJAYU010000414.1 GCA_026786125.1 Chamaesiphon sp. | reverse complement strand
GTTACAGCCAATCCCAGCGTGAACTGTCCGACCATTTCGGGGCTGCCAAGTTTTGCCAGCACTACCAATATTCCCCACTGAGATGCGGCGTAAATAATGTTGCCAACAAAAGTCCATGAGAAATTTTGACGAAGCGTAAGCGATTTTGGTTGGGGCATTGCTAACTGATCACTCGATCACATTTTGCGGGTATTGTGTCTGAACTAACAATCATGAATATTTGAATCTCGATCGAGTCCAGTGGTGTGGAGTTCATGCCGATCTTTAGATGTGGCTGGAGCCAAGAGCGTTGCTTGTGAGACACTCAATCCTAGAGCAGCCAATGGCAGACCTGTTGCTGCTGGCTGTCGGGGGTGATCTAATGAGAACTTAGCTTGAGAGTTGGAAGCTACCGCTAACAGTGTACCTAGTACTAAATAAACTTGGAAAGGTAAATTGATATCTTTAATCGAATCATATAATTGAGCGACAGCAAGGAAAATGAAAAAGATTGCAATCCAAAACTGCGGCATATCTTCAGATATAAATTTCTCGATCTAATTTTACCCCATGTAGTCAGGAGATTTGAGTATTATTGACAATGAATTTGAGTAGATTAAAATTCTTAACGGTATAAAAACGAACTTGCCTAGGTAGTGAGGAGTCGTAAAAAATGCTCAAAGTCGAGTATTCACAACATTCTTTAATGTTCGATAAAGATGATAAGCTATTACCGACGAGTTAGGAATCCTTAACTTTGGCAATTATCGAACTTACCCCCGATTTTCCAGGTTTAACAACTACGGATCGACTACTAGAGTCGATCCATCATCACCCCGAAGGTTTAACAATTAGGCAATTAGCCGATCGATTAAACCGTCCAATCTCCATGCTCCAAATTTGTTTAAAAAATCTGATAGCTAGCCGAAAAGTAGCTGTCAGACCACAAAATAATGGGCAACAATTAGCTAAAGTATATATTCTCAAGCCAGACAAACTCCATTCCCAGTCTCAGTTTCGACTAGCAACTAGCAATAGTGATAGTGGTACTACACCGATCGCTTTGAGAGCAGGAGCTGGATTGACCAAAATCCAACTTGCCGCTCAATTGGGGTTGAGTATCCGAACGATTAATGATTGGGAGCAAAAACGCTCTCAACCAAAATTAGTTCCGTCTCAACTCAAACAAATGATGTCAGTGTATCAATGTACACTAGACGAACTGATTACGGCATTTGAGTAAGTGCTAAATAATACTTTGCCTTTAGAGATCCCTTGTAATTGAATTATGAGTGGTCCTAACGTATATGTATCCCGATCGACAATTGTACTGATTTCGATCGGGTATTTTTGTTTTTTGATCTGTTCGATAAATTGAACATATGTAGTCAATTGACCATCGCCAATTTGCGGTCGATCGTCCAAGATACCTGCGCGACGAGCGCGGAGTTGAGATGTAACTAAGAGGATATTTAATTGTTGGCGAATTTGCTCTTCACTCATATTCGGTGGATCGACACTTATCTCGGCAATTTTAGCATTCTGCTTGAACAATTTTTGATTTGGTGTTGCATCAATGAACACCTGAATATTTTGATCGCCAACTAGATAGTTACCTGTTGAAAAGATCCGCACCACGTAATCACGACGTGCGCCTGCTGATGAATTTGATGGATTGGCGATCTGCTGTTTGAGCTGGGTTAATTGATTGGAGCTGATTTCAATTATTTGCCGCCTGCTATCAAATCGATCGGGATTAGTTGCTTGCAAGGCATTGAGATTCGCTTGGGTAAGCAGCGCGTTAATAGCTTTAGTCGCAGTTCTGGTGTCGCTGACTCGAATAATTGTACTTGCTAGTACCTGATTGCGAAGAATTCCAATATTCCCTTGACGAATCTTGCTGTACTCCTGTTCAATATTATTGACTTCTTTTTCGAGCGAAGCCAATCCTTGGCGATTAGTTTTTACTTGTGATTCGATCTTTTTGAGCTGTCGATCTCGGATGTTTAATTGCATCGCCCGTGTTTGAAATTCTTGTTCGAGGGTTTGATGTTGTTTATCTTTCTCTCTGACTTGGGCTTGGCGAACGGCTAGTTTGGGATCGAGCTGCTCGATTTGGGCTTCTACTTGTAATAGCTGTGTTTGCTGTGTTTGCAACTCTAGCTCTAGATTTGTCAATCTCACCCTTGCCTGATCCAACTCTCGCCCGACTTTTTTGCCAGTATTTTCATAGGTTTGCAATCGTTGAGTTTGATCGATCGATTTTCGTTCGACAGTAATGATATTCAGTTGTTGCTGAAGTTGCGATCGTTTACTGGTGTTGATTGCCAATTGTGCTTGGAGCGGCAAAATTGCCTCTTCCAGACTGCTAATTCGTTGTTTGAGCTCTCGTACCTGAGCAGAGATTGTCTGCCGTTGTGCCTGCAAATCGCTGCGCTGGCGGGAGATTTCAGTCACTTCTTTTACTAGGTCATTTCGTTCGCTGGAGACAGCTTGGAGCTGCTGTTGGGTGTTTTTGAAATTCTGGGCAGCGATCGATTGTTTGAGTAGTTCATCTTTGAAAGATTTATTGATGCCCATCAGCAACTCTTTTGCCTCTAACTGCTCATTGCGGGCAACTTCCAGCTCTTTTTGCACCCGATCTTTTTGCTCCAGTGCGCGGGCGAGATTTTCCTTGGTAGCAGAGAGCTTGCCCTGAATTTTTTGGAGGTCGAATACTCCTGTACGAAGCTGTTCGCTGGCTCCAAAAATCAGTGTTAGTACGGAGCCAGAGATCAGTGTTCCGGTAACGATCGTCACCAACGTAGCTGTCTGACGTGGCCGGAGTTTAAACAGCGTCAATCGCGCCTTCCCCACCCGCGTGCCAATCCGATCTCCAGACACAGCAATGATGCCCCCTAGGATTAAGATTGCCCCAATTAGTAGATAGCCGCTGGTCATGGGTTGGGGGTGTGAGG
>JAJAYU010000413.1 GCA_026786125.1 Chamaesiphon sp. | reverse complement strand
CTACTATAGGTCTGTCGTACTATTAAAGTCTACTAATTATTTTAATTAGTGAATAGTGGATCGTTGATCGTGGATTAGGTTTCAGAAAGAAACTGGAAATATGTAAGCAAAGTTGCTATTCACCCTTCACCCTTCAAATTATGCGCCTTATAAAAAGTTTCTAAACTATTGATATCCCCAACAAATCGCCAGTGCCAAGGTTCATAGCTAACTTTTTGAATGTTGTCCTTGGGAAAAGATAGCTCAAAACTGTAGGTGGCAGCGTTGGCTTTCATCCATTTATAAGCAGGTGTCGTATCAAAATTTTGGTTGAGATTGGTGGCTGGTACCGAGCTATCGCCGATATCGATCGCATAGCCAGTATGATGCTCACTATATTTGGGTGGTGCGCTGACTTCGGCGCGTTTGGTTGGCTGCTGTCCCCGTGCAGCTCCGACTCCAAAAAAGAGGCGTTTTTGATCTTCGACCGATCGAAATGCCGAAATCGTTGTAATATTGACACCACTCGATCGAGCGGCACTCACCATCGATTGAAACTTAGTCGCAGCAGCTTTTCGGAGCCGATAACCGCCGCCGATGGAGACTAGTTCGGCATCGGGTGCTTGCTCGTAGGAGAGATGATTTAACAGGTTATCGACATCTGCTGGCTGACTATTATTGCTGGTTGAGGAATCTGGATTTTGAGGATCGCTAGCCGCGACGGTGGGTGTCTGAAAGCTGTCGCGAGGAGCTTTGGCAGCGGAAAGCACAGAAAATACCCCTCCACCCGCAACCAAAAGCCCCAAACCTAAAGCGATTAGTCCGAATGGTAGTCGGGGGGAATTTGCGCCGCTGTTGGTGAAGTTCGCTCGATCTCGATCTGAATCTTCATTTCGCAAAGCTGCTGGGATATCTTCGCTCTTACCTAGATGAGCCGAGGTATCTGCTGGTCTAGATCGATCTGAATTACTCAACTGCTGCTTCCTGGTGCGCGACTACATTGCATTTTGACACACGATCAATGATTATCGATCGAAAGTTTCTGGGATAGGAGTCTGAACGTATTAAACAATACATGATTTGACCCTAAAGCCTAAAGTCCAAAGCCTAAAGTCTCCTTGAGTGCCTGCGCCAAATCTCTTGCCGTCAGATAACGATCTTGAGATCGACGTTGGGTAACTTTATCGATCAGGCTTTGAACTGGCGGCGTAATTGTGGGAATTGAAGCAACATCAAAACGATAGCCATCTGGTTGTAACTCCAAGAATTCAGCCGGATTACGTCCGGTGAGCAGAAAAATCAAGGTAGGGCCAATGGCGTACAAATCCGACTGAGTACAGGGTTGACCATTGTTTTGTTCTGGTGCCATGTAGTCAGGTGCGCCGATTTTAGTACCGCCGAGAGTTCCAGTTTCTTTGACCGCTCCAAAATCGAGTAAGAAGATCCGTTTATCGATTGCCCTCACCAGAATATTAGCGGGTTTGACATCCCGATGAATTAGGGGCGGTTGTTGGTGGTGAATATAGCCCAAAATCTCGCATAATTGGATCATCCAGTCGATCGCTTGATCCAATGTGACGACCCCATGTTCTAGGATATACAGATCCAAATCCTGCCCGTGGATCAGCTCCATCGCTAGATATTTGCGGCCAGTGGCAACAAAGAAATCGTAGTATTGGGGAATCCCTGGATGGTGGAGATTTTGGAGAATTTTGGCTTCTCGTTCAAATAATTCCCGTGCTTTGGGAATTTCTGCCATGTCCGCATTCATCTCTTTGAGCACCAACATTTTAGCCGTGTCCCAAGCTAAATAAGTCGTGCCCATACCGCCGATTGCCAGGGTTTTGAGGATCTGGTAATTCCGAATCCGATGGCTAACCACAATTGGTTCACCGCAATGGGTACAGAATAGGGTATCAGCGGGGTTGTCTAGGTGCTGGCAGACAACTGGCTCGACTAGTTTGACATCTAGCCCAACGGTCAATAGCACCCCGTCTTGAGCTAGTTGAATTCGATCGCCGTCAGTTAATAATACTTTATTTATTGAAAAGCTATTGACAAATGTGCCATTAGCACTGTGGTTGCTAATTTCCCAGTAGCCACCACCCTGGCGGAGACTAGTATAGGTAATTGTGGCATGAAGTCTAGAAATTGATGGTCGAGCGATCGCAATTTGATATGCTGGCGATCGACCAATCTGAATCGGTGCTGCGGATGGAATAAACTGCCACTGTTGTAAAACGTGACTTTTACCCTCATCCCACAACGAAATCTGAATATTTTTCACTAAAATAGCCAAGATCCTAGATGGTGAGTATTTCCCACCCTAAAACACCATCCACCATCCACCATTCACCACCCACCATTGTTCACTAATTCCGAACCGAGCGAGGTGCTAGGAGCAACCGCCAATTAGATATATAGACACGAGCATCGTCATAGATCGGGCTGCTCCGGCTGATAGTGGCGGCTAAGTTGATCGCGTTCGAGATATTCCCCTTGCGATAAGTGGCAATTGCTCGATCGAGTGTCCGTCGATCGGCAATTTCTTGTAGTGTTAGGCTCCAATAGCGAATTTGGGATTGGGCATCTGGATAGAGGGATCTGCCAGCGGTAATTCGACTAGCTACGGTAATCGCTTGAAATAGATGTCCTTGCTTGGCAGTCTCGATCGCTTGAGCTAGGATGGGGCGATCTTCGATCACTTGGATTTTTTCGGTCCATTCAGCTACAGAAGCCGTGATTTCCTCACCCATTGGGCGATCTTTAGTAATCTTACCTGTGAGTTTTACGGCTGCTCTGAGGTTGGCGAGGGAATCACTATTGCTGACGATTTGTCTGGCTTTAACGAGCAGAATCCGATTATCAACAGTTTCAATTTGCTGACTCCAGGTAGACATTTCTGATTGAATTGTCTGACCTACTTCACTTTGGGCTGGAACTTGTTTGGCGGTTTGGATTGCCAAAGCTAGAGTTGCAGGCTGCTGGAAGCTGGCAATAGTTCTTGCCCATTGGAGTTGGGTTTGCTGTTTGAGCATTCCTTGCCAGTTGGATTGTTTTGTGCGAGCTAAGGTATAAATCGTACTAGTTTTGGGGATTTTCTTGGCTTGGGCGATCGCATCCATCAACGCTAGTATATGGCGTTTACCCGCCCAGACGTGGGCTTGGTTGAGCTTGACCCAATCTTGAGCTTCGGCATAACTAGACACGTCCTGAGGCACTTTTTGAGCGATCGAGATTGCTTCGTTAAAGTTTTGTGCTTTGTACAAATCGACGCTTAAATCAATTAAATGCTTGCTCCATTTAGCCCGTAGAGTTTGCCCTTCTTGATAAACATAGGTACTCTTATCAATCTGGTTAGCCAGCTTCATCGCATTAAGAATCGGTGCTGGTTCTTTTGGCAATGGTGCTTCGACTACTGGCTGTTTTTTGGCAGCAGCTTTGACTGCCAAAGCGATCCGTTTGGCGCGGACATTGTAGTCATCGCCATCTTTAGCTTCTAGGGCATCTTTGGCTTCTTGGAGTCTGTCCCAACCATCTCGCTCTTTGGCGAGTTTGGAAGCCATCTGATCGTACTTATAAGAACTCCAATAAGACCCCTTCATTCGTTGGACTGATTGGAGCACCGCAAATGCCTGGTTCCATTCACCAGACTTCATCGCCTGCTCAAATTTATCATCGATTTTGCTACTATCTTGAGCTTGAATCGACCATTTGGTGATCGTTTCTTGGGTGAGATCGTAGATGGGGCTAGTGATTGGGACGATTTTCAGCGTTGCGATCGCCTGTTGAATATTACCTTCATTTACTTGCTTACGCCCAATTCGGATCAAATCTTCCGACCAAGATTTTAGCAACCGCTGGGATTCAGCATATAGCGGATGGCTATCTGTCCAATTTTGGACTAAATTAACCGCGCTGCGTAGCTTTGGCACTTCCTTGGTTTCAGCCCCAACTTGAGCACAATACAGCCGTTCGCTATCGACGGAGAGCGGTAAAACGCCTTGACAGTTTGGTGTTGGGGGTACGGCAATCAACAATAAATAACTGGTAATCCCAGTACCACCAACCATTGCGGTTAAAACAGCCCAAAATGCCGACCACGGTTCGACGTGAACAGTTGGTAAATTAAGCTTACTAATCGGTGCTACCATCTCGTTAAAGAGGTCGCGACTGGGAATATTAATCCGTTTATTCACAGCTTTTGGTTGTGGATCTTCGCCTGGATGGGCAATAGTCTCGCCCGTTTCGATCGTCTGCCTCAGGGGATCCGATTGATCGACTTCTGTCTGATTGCCCTTTCTACTGCCTGATTTTTGGCGCGGTTGAAATTTCTTCCAAGCAGAGACTAATTGATTCCCAATTTTTTGACGTTTACTGTTTTGCACGAGTCATTCCTCCCAGAAATAAATATCAGTTGTTAATATATGGCGAAAATATAATTTTTTATAGCTTGAGACTGACTGGTTATAACAGCATCACGTCGTGCTGGATTTGGAAACTGGGCAATCTGACTTCTTTAAATATATGGATTTTGGTTAGATTTAGCGATTTTTCCAGTATCTTAACATTTATAATATTATTTTAAACTACGTCTAGTATTAATAAATTATTTATACTGACTCTCTAAACTATGACAACCATTAGTGTTGGCAGTGATGCAATCCAGAATTTAGACCTAGCCACCATTGAGATCGCGATCGAATCGTGGCTAGCACAGCATCCCAGACAATTTGACCTAGAAATTAAGTTCTCGATCGATTATCCCCAAGATCCTCAAGATCCCCGCGAACTATCAGAAATCCCCGAAATTCGGCTGTGGTTTCTGCGGCTGGATGCTCATTACCCCTATCTACCGCTCCTGCTCGATTGGCAAGCTGGCGAACTAGCGAGATATGTGGCGATGCTAATTCCCCATCAATTCAGCCTCAAGGATGGGATCCAGTACAATCCCGAAGCTCTAGAACTGTGGGTGATGCACCGTGTCTTTCTACTCACCAATTGGTTGCAGCATCAACAGCTCCAAGGTATTGATCGACTCAAGTTCATGACTCAAATGCTAGGCTATGAGCTGGATGACGGCTTGTTTGCATTGTTGGAAACATAATTATTATGAAAGCCCAAGTATTTCGTGGAGTCAATCATCTCAGTTACGAAGATATTCCAATTCCTGAACTAGCCACAGATGAAGTACTCGTACAGGTGAAAGTAGTTGGATTATGCCAATCAGACATCAAAAAAATCCTGTATCCGCTGTATGAACCACCCAGAATATTCGGTCACGAAACGGCTGGTGTAATTAGTAAAGTAGGTGACGATGTTCGCGATTGGCAAGTTGGGCAGCGGGTGGTGGTGATGCACCATATTCCCTGTATGCACTGCAACTACTGTCTCCACGAAAATTATTCGATGTGTGATGTCTACAAAAACATCACCACCACCGCCGGATTTACCCCCAGTGGTGGCGGTTTTGCTGAATATGTCAAAGTACCAGGACATATCGTCCGCAATGGTGGTTTGATCTCAATTCCCGATCGAGTTACCGATGAACAAGCAAGTTTTGTCGAGCCAACAAATTGCTGTCTCAAGTCTGTTAAAAAAGCGAATATTCAAGCTGGCGATACAGTTTTGATTACTGGAGCTGGGCCGATTGGGTTAATGTTTATTATGTTGGTTAAACATTTTGGAGCCAGAGCAATCTCAACCGATCTGATTCCCGCCAGAGTGGAAAAGGCGTTATCTGTCGGAGCTGAAGCAGCCTTCGATGCTAGAGATCCCGATCTGACTGCCAAAATCCAAGCTTTAACTGGTGGCTTAGGCGTGGATACGTCGATCCTCGCTGTACCAAGTGACAAAGCATTTTTTCAAGCCTTAGATTGTACCCGTAAGGGTGGAAAGATTCTATTTTTTGCGGAGTTTCCTGATGAACTAGAAATCCCGATCAATCCTAACATTTTGTATCGACGGGAAATAGATTTAATGGGTAGTTATAGTTCTTCGTTTAGGGTACAAGCATTAGCAGCAGACTTAGTGTTTAATCATCGCATTGATGTGGACGCATTGATTAGCGATCGATATCAGCTCAAGGATCTAGATAAAGCTGTAGCTCAAGCAACAAAACCAACGGCAGATACTTATAAAATTCTCTTGTATCCTTCGCCAGATCTTTATTAAAAGCACAGATCTGTGGGTACCCACAAGGGGCACCCCTACAATTTACCTGTAGGGATGCCCTTAATGGGTACCCACAGATCTACGCCTATCAATAGTATTTTTCTACCAATATAAGATGTGAGATTAACACAGCTAGACAGCAAATCAAAGAGATTCAAACGCTGCTGTAAATCCCGCTAAGGTCATACATTCGTCAGTGAAATCTTCGGCATCACTGACGTTTTCGATCTGATATTCCATGATCCGTCGTTCGTCACCATGCATCTTTTTTGATGACAGTAATGTGGCTGGATACTTGGCGACAAGGGTTTTAAAAGCTGTACCGTTTATTCTCCAGTCGTCAGCGGAGCAGTTGATGGTGATTTGCCACATGGGAGTTGGGAGTTGGGAGTTGGGAGTTGGGAGTTGGGAGTTGGTAGGTTGGGTTGAGCCTCGTTCGCGGAGCGTCTCCCATCGGAGAAAACCCAACACTCTAGATACTTTGTTGGAGTGTGTTGGGTTGTCTCCTCACGGAGAGGCTTCGCCAACATTCTTCAACCCAACTACAGATCTGTCAATTATCAATTATCAACTACCCTGTATTTCTCATCCCAGCGGCAATCCCATTGATGGTGAGTAGCGCGCCATCGAGGAGTTCTTTCTTGCTGTAGCGAGAATAGATCATCCCCGCACCGCCGTGTTGACGGAGGCGTTTGAGCAGGGAGACTTGGAGGAATCCCAAGGGTACGATGCTACCATTGCGGAGTTGAATCGATCGCTGGAGTTCGGGATTGTCGTCTAGGAATTTTTCATGCCCAGAGATCCGCAGTACCATGTCGCGGACGAGATTGTACTCATTGGTGATCCGATCGAATAATACTTCAAACTGCTCTTTATTATCTGGATGGGAAAGTTCCTCCATATAGTGACGGGCAATTTGAAGATCGACTTTGGAGATGGTCATTTCTACTTTGGAAATAGCCATGCGGAAAAATGG
>JAJAYU010000412.1 GCA_026786125.1 Chamaesiphon sp. | reverse complement strand
TCACCATTCACCATCCACCATCCACCCTTTCCTCAATGTCTGACCTCAACTACGCCCTAGTACATGAATGGCTAACTCCCAAAGCCACGGGAGGTTCGGAGCTAGTCGTTAAAGAAATCTTAGAGTTTATCGATGCGGATCTGTATGCGCTGATTGATTTTGAATCTACCAATCCAGAGAGTTATCTTTACCAGCGCAAGATTGGTACAACTTTCCTCCAAAACCTACCTGGAGCCAAGAGTGGTGTCCAGAAATATTTGCCCTTGATGCCGATCGCGATCGAACAACTAGACCTTAGAAAGTATGATGTGATCTTATCCTCCGCCCATGCTGTCGCCAAAGGGATCATTACTACCCCCCAACAATTGCACGTCTGCTACTCCCATACGCCGATGCGCTATGCCTGGGATCTGACTTTTGATTACTTAGACCAAAGCCGACTCGGACATGGCTTACCAGGTATTTTGACCCGCTATCTGCTCCACCAATTGCGTCAGTGGGATGTGATCTCCGCCAATCGGGTAGACCATTTTATCGCCAATTCTCACTTCACCGCCAGCCGGATTTGGCGATGTTATCGTCGCCATGCGGATGTTGTGTATCCACCTGTAGATATCGACAGATTTACTTGTAATCCAGATAAAGAAGATTTTTATCTGACAGTCTGCCGTCTAGTTGGCTACAAACAAGTCGCCCCAATTGTCGAAGCATTCAATCAAAATGGTAAAAATCTCGTCGTCATCGGCACGGGAACAGAATTGAAAAAATTGCAACAAATTGCCCAGCCTAACGTCAAAGTGTTAGGTTTCCAGCCAAATTCCGTTGTCCAAGATTATTTAGCTCGCGCTAAGGCATTTGTCTATGCAGCTTGCGAGGATTTTGGCATTGTATTAGTAGAAGCTCAAGCTTGTGGCACACCCGTGATCGCTTATGGCGTTGGTGGTGCTGCTGAAACTGTTCTAGACATCCGCTTTCACCCCGATGATGGTACGGGAATCCTCTTTCCCACTCAAACTACAGCAGCAATCCTAGCCGCTGTCGCTACGTTTGAAACTTATGCAAAACAGTTTCAATCAGAACAGATTCGTGCCCATGCTGAAGGCTTTGCAGCCTCAGTATTTCGATCGCGATATCTGAGTTTACTCGATCTCTACTGCCAGCAGTGGCAATCGGGAAATCAACCAGAACAGGATTAAGTCTAGTTGACTTGAAAGTGCATGTAGTTAATAGAACGGAGTAATAGAGGGTGAGAAACATTAGTAATAAAGTGAAATTGAGGAATAAAGCGACCGAAGTTAGTCAAATTACTTCAAAAAGATTGTCTAAAACTCTAGTTCCAAAGTCAACGCTAAGATCTAGTGATCTAGTCAAGCGGCTATTCGATATTGTCTTTTCGTTATCAGTACTGATATTGTGTGCTCCAGTCTATTTATTACTAGCTGGATCGATCGCACTTACTTCATCCGGTGCAGTTTTCTATATCCAAGAACGTGTCGGCAAAAATCGTCAACACTTCTATTGCATTAAGTTTAGGACAATGATTCCTGATGCCGATCTACATCTCGAACAAATGATCGCACAATCGGACGCGCTCCGTCAGGAATTTTCAGAAAATTTCAAGCTCAAGCAAGATCCTCGGATTACTAGGATCGGCAAGTTTCTGCGAATCACCAATCTCGACGAGTTTCCCCAGTTTTTCAATGTGCTTAAAGGAGAAATGAGTGTAGTTGGTCCTCGTCCACTCGTACCTGAAGAACTCGAACGCTATGGCAAAGATATCGATCAAGTATTGACGATTAGCCCTGGAATTACTGGATTATGGCAGGTTTCTGGGCGGAATGACATTCCTTACGACGACAGAATTAGGATCGATGTTCGCTATGTAAAAGATCGTAATTTTTGGTTGGATCTCCAGATTGTGTTTAGGACAATTCTGTTAACGGTGATGACTAAGAATAATGGGGCATATTGAGAGGGGATAGGGAATAGGGGATAGGTGGCAATTTGGGCGTAATATAAATACGGGAACTTCAAACCCAGAGATTTGAGTAATGGCGGCTAAAATGACTGAAACAAAACGTGCATTAATTACAGGTATCACCGGACAAGATGGCTCCTACCTAGCCGAACTGCTCTTGTCCAAAGGCTACGAAGTTCATGGCATCATCCGGCGGACATCGACTTTCAATACCGATCGAATCGAACACCTGTACCAAGATCCCCACACTCCAGGGGCAAAATTATTTCTCCACTACGGCGACTTAGCCGATGGCGTAACGCTCCGCCGTTTATTAGAACTCACCAAGCCCCAAGAAATCTACAATCTGGGTGCTCAATCCCACGTTCGGGTCAGTTTTGATGCCCCAGAATATACCGTTGATACCGTCGCAATGGGCGCGCTGCGGTTGCTGGAAGCAATTCGTGACTACGAGCAGCGGACAAAACTCCAAGTCCGCTATTATCAAGCTGGCTCCTCAGAAATGTACGGTTTGGTACAGGAAGTCCCCCAATCGGAAACGACCCCATTCTACCCACGTAGTCCCTATGCCTGTGGCAAACTTTTTGCCCACTGGCAAACCATCAATTATCGCGAATCTTATAATATCTTTGGTTGCAACGGAATTTTATTCAATCACGAATCTCCTCGTCGGGGCGAAACATTTGTGACGCGCAAAATTACCCGTGCGATCGCTCGGATTATGGCGAAGCAACAGGATAAACTCTATCTAGGGAATCTCGAATCAAAACGCGATTGGGGTTACGCCAAAGATTATGTGGTCGCGATGTGGTTGATGCTGCAACAGGATGCACCAGATGACTATGTAATCGCAACTGGTGAAACTCATGCAATCCACGAATTTCTGACGGTTGCTTTTGATTATGTCGATCTCAATTGGAAAGATTATGTCGAGTTTGATGCCCGTTATTTACGCCCAGCAGAAGTAGAATTGCTCATCGGCGATCCAACCAAAGCCCAAACCAAACTCGGCTGGAAACCAACAGTTACTTTCACCGAATTAGTTCATCTGATGGTTGATACCGATCTCCATGCGCTCGGCTTAAAATCGCCTAACTATGCAGGTGAAGAGACACTACCGGATATCGCGATCGTCCGTCAAGCACTAGCAACCATGCATGATTAATTAACAATCTGTAGGGGCGGGTGTCTTGTCGTTTTTTTATTCGGGGGTTCCCCCCGAATAAAACGCCGCTTTATGCTAAAAATCACCTAATGCAAAGATAAATTTAGAACGAACCCGCCCAACCCCACTAGAGATCGATAAGTTCCTAGTGATGTTGGGTTGAAGAATGAAACCCAACCTACAAAATTGTGATGAAGGAAATATTTTTACAACTAAATTAATAGAATAAATGACAAAATTAGATCTATCCACAAAACGAATTCTCGTAACTGGCGGAGCTGGATTTCTCGGACAACAAGTTATCAGCCAACTCGTTGCTCTCGGTGCGAATCCTGCCAATATTACCATCCCTAGATCCGCCGATTGTGACCTCCGAGTACTAGAAAACTGTCATACAGCAGTCAAGAATCAAGATGTGATCGTTCACATGGCAGCACATGTCGGCGGCATTGGTTTAAATCAAATTAAACCAGCCGAATTATTCTATGACAACTTGATGATGGGTACCCAACTTATCCATGCAGCTTATCAAGCTGGTGTGGCTAAATTTGTCTGTGTTGGGACAATTTGTGCCTACCCTAAATTCACACCCGTACCATTTAAAGAAGAGGATATTTGGAACGGGTATCCTGAAGAAACTAATGCACCTTATGGTATCGCTAAAAAAGCTTTGCTGGTGCAACTACAATCTTACCGTCAGCAATATGGATTCAATGGTATTTATCTATTACCAGTGAATTTATATGGCCCTGCCGATAACTTTAAACCTGAAAGTTCTCATGTAATTCCGGCATTAATTCGGAAGGTACATGAAGCCCAAATTGCTGGAGATAAGCAGATTAAAGTCTGGGGTGATGGTAGTCCTAGTCGGGAGTTTATTTATGTCGATGATGCTGCAAGGGGAATTGCGATCGCTACTACTGATTATGATCGAGCAGATCCCGTAAACTTAGGTACCAACTATGAAATTACGATTAAAGATCTGATTACTTTAATCTGTAAACTAATGGATTATCAAGGTGAAATCGTCTGGCAATCTGATAAACCAAATGGTCAACCCCGCCGCTGTTTGGACACTCAAAAAGCAACTGAATACTTTGGATTTACTGCCCAGGTTCAGATTGAGCAAGGTCTGAAAAACACGATCGAGTGGTATCGAAAGCACAGTTAGAGGTGCGGATTGGTAAATAAGTTGGCTATATTAATCGAGTAGGAAAATTTACGCACTGAGCCGCTATGACAAATCAACCCAAAATTATTGTTCTCGATGATGACCCTACTGGATCGCAGACGGTACATAGTTGTCTGCTCTTGACACAGTGGGATGTGGAGACATTGAAACTAGGGTTGACTGATGCTGCGCCGATTTTCTTTATTTTGACTAATACTCGGGCGATGGAACCCGCCCAAGCCGCCGCAGTGACGGGGGAAGTTTGTCAGAATTTGAAACTTGCGATTGCCGAAGTTGGGCTAATAGATTTTTTGGTAGTCAGTCGATCGGATTCTACCTTACGCGGACACTACCCGATCGAGACTGACGTAATTGCGGCAGAATTGGGCGGATTTGACGCTCACTTCTTGATGCCAGCCTTTTTTGAAGGAGGCAGAATTACCCGCGACAGTATTCACTACTTGCTGGTAAACGGTGTCGAAACACCAGTCCACAAAACAGAATTTGCTCGTGATTCGGTATTTGGCTACAGCCATAGCTATCTTCCCGATTATGTCGCCGAAAAGACTCATGGTAAAATTCCGGCCGATCGAGTGGTACAATTTTTACTTCCCGAAGTTCGCAGTGGTAGCTTAGAAAAGCTAATCCAATTGGAACGCAATCGTTGTTGTGTGGTGGATGGTGAACAACAGTCAGATTTCGACAAATTCGCTGCCGATATTCTCACCGCTGCTAGTCAAGGTAAGAAATTCCTATTCCGCAGTGGTGCCAGCATTCTGACATCTCTAGCCAATTTAGGTTCTCAACCTATTCCCGCCACTGAAATGTTCAAATATGTCCGAGATGGCAAACCAGGCGCGATTATTATTGGCTCCCACGTCCAAAAAACTACCGAACAATTAGCCCAACTCCTCAAAGCCAAGGACATTGTCGGTGTCGAAATTGATGTCTCTCATCTGATTGGTGATGATGCCAATGTCAGAACAGAATTACTGACAACAATAGTTAGCAAAATTAACGATATCCACACAGATGGCAACACCCCAGCCATTTATACCAGTCGTCAAGAATTGAGCTTCGATAGTACCAAAGCACGACTAGAGTTTGGCGAAGCAGTCTCTGCCCTGCTAATGGACATCATTCGCGCCCTACCAGCCGATATCGGCTTTTTGATAAGCAAGGGCGGCATTACCTCCAATGACACCCTCAGTAGCGGTTTAGCCATGCCTACGGCACGATTGCTAGGGCAGATCGTTCCTGGCTGTTCGGTAATTGTCACCCCACCCACACATCCTCAATTTCCCAATCTCCCCGTCGTGTTGTTTCCTGGCAATGTTGGGGATGCTGATGCTTTAGCCGTGGCTTATGAAAGGTTGGTGGGGAGTTAGGAGTTGGGAGTTGGGAGTGAATGGAATTTGTAGGTTGGATAGAGGAACGTTGGCGGAGCCTCTCCTTCAGGAGACAACCCGACATTCACGAATATCGCTAGTTGTTGGGTTTCATTCTTCAACCCAACCTACGCATTAAGCTAGCTTTCAGGATCTCGCTCCGAACTCCGAACTCCCAACTCCCAACTCCCAACTCCCAACCCCTAACAAGCTATGATTACTAGTACTAACTAATTCGCAATTGTTATGACAGAAGGCGACCTCAAACCTGAATACAGACCTGGATTAGAAGGAGTTCCTGCTGCCAAATCGAGCATCAGTTACGTTGGGATCCAAACAACAGATCGAGGTCAAAAAGAAGGTGTTTTAGAATACCGAAGTATTCCGATTCAATTACTGGCTAAACAGGGCAACTTTCTGGAAACTGCCTTCTTACTGATTTGGGGTAGATTGCCAACTAGCCAAGAACTCACCGAGTTTTCTAACGATATTTATTCCCATCGACGGATCAAATATCGGATCAAAGATATGATGAAATGCTTTCCCGAAACTGGACATCCGATGGATGCGCTCCAGGCATCGGCAGCCGCTTTGGGACTATTTTATTCGCGTCACATAGTCAACGATGCTGACTATGTGAGTCAAGCCGTAATTAGATTACTCGCCAAGATTCCGACAATGGTAGCCGCATTTCAACTAATGCGGAAAGGTAACGATCCGGTATTACCCCGTGACGATTTAGATTACGCTGCCAACTTCTTGTACATGTTGACAGAAAAAGAGCCAGATCCGCTGATGGCAAAGATTATGGATGTTTGCCTGATTCTTCATGCCGAACATACGATGAATGCTTCGACTTTTTCGGCGCGGGTGACAGCTTCTACCCTAGCAGATCCTTACACCGTAATTGCCTCGTCTGTAGGTACTTTGGCTGGACCCCTGCATGGTGGTGCGAATGAAGAAGTAATTACCATGCTCAAAGAAATTGGTTCGGTGGCAAATGTTCGTCCCTATGTCGAGAAGTGCCTCGCATCAGATCCCAAACATAAGTTTATGGGATTCGGGCATCGTGTCTATAAAGGAGTCAAAGATCCACGCGCCATTATCCTTCAGGATTTAGCTGAACAGCTATTTGTGAAATTTGGTCACGATCCTTACTATGATGTAGCTTTAAAATTGGAAGAAGTGCTAGAAGAGTCTTTGGGAGCACGGGGAATTTATCCCAATGTTGATTATTATTCCGGCTTGGTTTACCGTAAAATGGGTATCCCCTCGGACTTATTTACCCCTGTCTTTGCCATCGCCCGAGTTGCTGGTTGGTTAGCCCATTGGAACGAACAACTCCAAGATAATCGGATCTTCCGCCCCACTCAAATTTATACAGGTTTGCATCAACAGCCTTATGTTTCAATAGGGGATAGGTGAATGGTGGATGGTGAATGGTGGATGGTGAATTAAAAATTATCTCCAGGCTCCCAGTCCCCCAGTCTCCCAGTCCCCCACACTTCCACACCCGCAGATGAATAACACCACAGTACTTACCTCAACCTTTATCCTCTCCCTACTCCTGGCGGTAGGTTTATTTTTCTTCATTCGAGCTTCGACTAAGCCGCGAATTGAGCAAATGACCTTAGAAACTAGTGAATCAGAAGCAGTCCTAATCCCCAAACTCCAAGCATATTTTACCGATCGAGCCTACAAGATTACTGCTGTCGATCGAGATACTGATATCATCACGTTTGAGGGTTTCGTTAGTCCCAGCGTCTTTCTAGCCATCCTACTAACTAGTTTGGCAGGGATTGGCGCAATGTGCCTCGCCTTAGTCTTATCGATGCAATTTCCTGATATCGGTAATGTCTTTTTGGTATTACTCGTCGCAGCACCTCTAGCTGGCTGGTTTTACTGGCAAGGATCGGCGCGGATCGAACAAATTCGCTTAAAAGTAGAAGCAGTAGATGATTCAGCTCCTACCAAGATCAAAATTAGCGGTCATCGGGATGAACTGGCTATATTTCAATCTACACTCCAATTATCTGCTGTTGAAGAACAAGTCCTCACCAAAGCCTAAAGCCCAAAACCTAAAGCCTGTCAATTGCACATAACCTGATAAAATAAAAAAGCACTCAAAATACTACTGTATTTAAGTGCTTGTCTGTGAAATATCGAAATATTGCCTAGAAGGTCAGTTTAATTAGTATGTACTGCTACCAACAGTTACTAATTGCTGACTTTCTGTTTCTGGCTCTAGCGATCGTAGACTGGGAAAGAGAAAATGGTTTTCCTCGACGTATTGTGCGCCAAATAGTCCTTTTTCTGCCCAGAAATACCGATCTGTTGTATGTTCGTTACGCTTGACCAACAATAACGCTGGTGGCATAATTCCTTCAGCCTTGATGTAATTTCGCGCAGCAGTCACAGGTTTGTCTTCACCACTTTCAATGCTGAACTGTGGTACCTGTTCCAAAATTCTCCGCCCTTCTTGCCGTCTCCGACTTTTCCGTTTACGTCTTCTAGCCAACCGCCTTACCTCCTCTCTGGTGCAGACAGATGTAATGTCTGTTACAAAAGCCGTCGCTATCTTACCCGCTCTATCCCAAAAACTCAACCCCCATCAAAATATCGATCTAATCTGCTCAAATCCAGCAATATAAAGGAAAAATAATATTCCAACCCTAATTTGACCCTAACAAATTTGACAAAATTTTAATATTCGCAACAAATCTTAATTTAGGGAATAGGGAATAGTAGTTTCGTTGGGAGTTGCGAAACTTGTATCCTCTAAACCCTATTCCCATCAATCATGCCAAAATGGTTAAGTAAGCTGATGAAAAAATAATCAAAGATCGTGTCTACCGTTGCTAGTTCTGAATTCATGGCTTTGTGTCGCTCACAGTTACGGCTGTTGGCGGAAGGCTTGGGTGCGAGTATTAGCGTTGTTTACATGACAGACGAGCTAGAACCTGGTGGGGAATCAAAGCTATTACCAGTGGTGGTTTATCCTGAAACTGAGATCGTCTGGGCTGAAATTCTAAAACAGATGCCGATGGGGGCAACTACCGTAAGCGAGAATCATCCGTCGAGTTTATTTTCAGATCGTGTTCCTCGGCAACTACCTAGTGAGGAAGATCGTCAAGTGAGTACCCTTGCCCCATCAAAATTGCCAGAACAAGGGGCAGATGATGCCCAGAACAAACGGCATCAGATCCTTTTACCACTAGTATCAGATGGTACGATTTTGGGGCTGTTAGTGACCACCCGCGAGATTTCACCTTGGAATTCAGCCGAGCAGACAGAAATTCAACATATCGCCCAAACCATCTCACTTGCGGGTATTCTTGATCGCAGACAGCAGTGGCTAACCCAGGAACTGAAGCAACAACAGAAGCTGCAAATTCAGCAACAAGATATGTTGCACAATCTTTTGCACCAACTCCGCAATCCGCTAACAGCGATTCGGACATTTGGGAAGTTATTAATTAAACGATTACAACCAGAAGATCCTCATCGCGGTTTTGCTAGTAGTATCGTCCGCGAAAGCGATCGATTACAAGAGTTATTAACTCATCTAGAAGGGACGATCAATATTCCATTAATTACTGAAGTTGAAGTTGATTCAGATAGTTTACAATCACTCCTGCCCAGTCCAGATGATCCAATATCTAATGCTAATCTATTACTTCCTGATGCCGCCTTTCGGATTGAATCTTGTCAGTTAACAGATGTCCTCGATCCGTTAATTATCTCTGCTGATGCGATCGCTCAAGACCGAAATCTAAGTTTCCACGCTCATATTCCCCGTGATTTACCATTAGTCCAAGCACACCCAGCCGCATTAAGAGAAGTACTCAGCAATCTGATTGACAATGCCTTGAAATATACTCCCTCAGGGGGAGAAGTAGATGTTGATGTAGAACTAATAGCAAAACAAAATTCTCAGCTTCAAATCTGTATTCGTGATACTGGCATGGGAATTCCATCCCAAGATTTAGCAAAACTATTTACCCGCCATTATCGCGGGATTCAATCTGAAGGTAGTATTGCTGGGACTGGATTGGGACTAGCGATCGCTAAAGAATTGGTCACACACATGCACGGTAAAATAGAAGTCACAAGTCCACCACCGGGCGAAAATAAAGGTACAGAATTTATGCTGTGGTTACAGTTAGTTGATGCTGGCTAGTTACTACTTTTAACTAAACTCAAGCCTAGATTTTAACGAGAATTTGAGTACCAACGACTTTGGCAGAATAAGTAGTTAGATTCGTTTTAGCAGGACCTTTTAGTACTTTTCCATCGGCGGCAAATTCTGCCGAATGACAAGGACATTCATATTTTTTCTCCCCAGCCATCCACTTAACATCGCAACCTTCGTGTGTACACTTAGGACTGACAGCAAGCAATTGTTTTTGATTGGTCGGATCTTTGGAAACTGCGACTTCCTTTGTCTGGATATATCCTTAAAATTGAGTTAGCTCAACAAATTATCTTTATTCTAATCGATCGCTAATTTCAAATCTCTACAAAATTGCTCGATCGAGGATAGCCCTTCTACAGGCG
>JAJAYU010000411.1 GCA_026786125.1 Chamaesiphon sp. | reverse complement strand
GGAATAGGTTCAGATTTAGCTTCAGATTTTTTCTTCTTCGCCACCAAATCCTAGCTCCCCCTGTAATTCTTCAATGCTTTGAGGTGTGATTTTACCCGATCGAAATTCATCTAAACTATCTAATAACCGCCGAGCATTTGCAGGAGATCGAAATAGATATACAGTTTCGATCAGACTATTGAGGTCTGATTCTGCAATTAGTGCCACATTTTCGCCATCGCGACGATTTATGATACAGACTTGATGGTTCTGTGCTACGCGGTCGAGTAATTGAAAAAATCCGGCTCTAGCTTCTGTTGGCGAAGTAATTTCCGAGGAGAACATGAATTTCTGTACGCAATTATGTACATTATATCAGATCGAGCATTCTTGAGGAGAGGTTAGATTCGCTCGTGATAAATTTACAGGGTGCGTTATGCTGGCGCAGTAACGCACCATAGTGAGCATGTTAATTACATTGCTTAACTCTGGCTAATACCACCATGATCTCATCCACAATCTTGACCATTTGGGATGTAGATTGATCGTGTTGATTGAGAATCACACTAAATACTAACGGCGAGTATTTGGGTGGATTGATATAACCAGAGAGACTCACAACACCGCTCATACTGCCCGTTTTTGCATTTACAATTCCTTGTGCCAACTTTCCTTTCATCCGATTTCTGAGGCTACCACTGATGCCCGAAACTGGAAGCGAATCACGATAAATTTTCGCGGCTGGCGATGTTGACATTGCTGATAGTACCCGCACAAAGGCACTCGGCGCAGCCAGATTATGTCTGGATAAACCAGAGCCATCACTTAGTCGATAAGACTGAGGATCTACACCCATTTCGGTGAGATTTTTCTTGACTAGATTGATGCCAAGATTGATAGTATCTTCATTACTAGTTGCATGTTCGGGATGAGTCCGTCCGATCGATTTTAGCAATACTTCCGCATACACATTATTGCTGTTTTGGTTAGTTTCATTGATTAGCTGACTAATTGGAGGTGATTCGATCGCCGCCAACTCTGGGAGGTTAAGTGTGTTCTGATTAGTGACGATACTGGTAGTGCCAATAGTGAGATTTGATTTGACCAAACTTTGACGAAATGCGCTGATAAATGATTCTGTCGGCTTCAGGACTGGGAGATCGATTTGGACTGGGGATTCATTTTGGGCTAGTTTTCCGGTCAATCTAACGATCGGTTTACCAAATAGGGCGATCGCACTGACACTACTAGTTTGACCAGCTGGAATTGTCGTAATTTGATTATCTACTTGCCAATTATTTAAGCTAGGATTTTTCCATGTATATTGCAATGGTAGTCCGATCTGCGGTGTACTAATCGTGAGTGGATTAGAGTTTTGATTGAGGATTAAGCTATTAATTGCTGGAGCATAATCGGTGGATAAATCACCCCATTCCCAATCAGGATTAATTGGCTCACCCCGAAAATAACTATCATCGAAACTAATTTGACTAATTTGTTTTTCACCCCGTTGTTTGAGTTGCTGGGCGATCGAATCTAGCCCGATTATTTTCAAACTTGGATCGCCTCTACCTACTACTAATAGGTTGGAGCTATTATTACCTGAACGGGGGAGTTGGTAGACAGAAGTTCGCAACTTTGTGTTTGCACCCAGTTGGCGGAGGGCGACGGCGGTGGTGATTAATTTGACATTGGATGCGGGGATGAATAATCGATCGCCATCCCGATTATAAAGCTGATTGGGGCTACCCAGGACTTGAACAACAATACCCCACCGATAGCGGCGCAATTCGGGTCGATCAATAATACTATTAATAGCGGTAGTGAGTTTATTCGCACACACCTCTGGTAACGGCTGTGACGGTGGTGAAATTACGGCTGGCTGCTGGGCTTGAGCTGGATTTAGGATGGATATCTGTACGAATAACCATCCAACTATCGCCGCAACCCGCTGCGGCTTCTGAATTAACTGCTGCATACTGTAGACTGTTACCCAATTTTGTAATTCCTAGTCTACATGGTGGTTTAACTTTTTCTGTGGTTGAGTATTAAAGCAGTACAGATGTTTTATAATATAGAAACCACTAAAATGGTTAGAATAAGTTTGTTTTTAATGTTTATAGATAAAATCGAATATTTTTAGGATGACAAAGCTAGTTGGGTGAGGGCGGGTTCGTTTAAAGGTTGATAGATAGAAGCTAGTATCTCTAGCATAAACCCGCCCCTACCAGTCTTTTTCTCTCCCCGTCACCCCACAATCTACGCTTCCTTAAACTATGATTCCCATCCACCTGTCACTCAAAAACTTTCTCAGCTATACCGAAGCTAGTTTAGACTTTTCAGGGCTGCATACTGCCTGTATTTGCGGTGCAAATGGAGCGGGTAAATCATCGCTGTTGGAGGGGATCACTTGGGCGATTTGGGGCAAATGTCGGGCGGTGAGTGAGGATGATGCGATTAGTACGGGGGCGATGGATGTGCGGGTGGATTTCACCTTCAAGATGCACAGCGAAACCTATCGGATCATTCGCAGCCGTCAGCGGGATGGAAGTGGGAATTTGGAGTTTCAGATTGAGACGAGTGGGGATGGATTTCGGACGCTGACGCAACGGGGGATACGGGCGACTCAGGTATTAATCGATCAGTATCTCAAGATTGACTACGATACTTTTGTGAATTCGGCTTATTTACGGCAGGGTAAAGCTGATGAATTTATGCTCAAGAAGCCAGCCGATCGCAAGCAGATTTTAGCAGATTTATTGAAGCTCGATCGCTATGAGCAATTAGCCGATCGAGCCAAGGA
Organism: Chamaesiphon sp.; assembly: GCA_026786125.1. GTDB lineage: Bacteria > Cyanobacteriota > Cyanobacteriia > Cyanobacteriales > Chamaesiphonaceae > Chamaesiphon. Next base: position 3,480 of record JAJAYU010000411.1, on the reverse strand, counting down.
ATCGGCGAAGCAATATAAGCTCCAGGCGGAGGTGTTAACGGACAGTTTGGCGGGAGACAGATTGCAACTAGTTGAGATCGAAGGGATTACCCAGCAGCGAGATACAACTAAAATTGAGATCGACAGGTTGCAGCAAGTTCAAGCTATAGAAGAGCAGGAATTAGAAGGATTCAAAGTAATTGTTAGACAGCGAGAAACGTGGCAACAGCAGTTAAATTGGGAGCAAAAACGCGATCAAGAATTAACTCAAGCCGCTAGCCAAATTCAGGCAGATCTTCAGGCCGCAACTACAGATAAAAATCGGTTAGATGAATTGTTGAATCACGCCGATCAGATTGCCATAGCCTACCACGCATATCTGGATTTACAGCAGCAGTTAGAACTATTAGATCGTAAGTTTGATGCCGATCGACAAGCCCAATCGGAACGCCAAAAGTTACAGCAGCAATTGGATCGCCAAACTCAAGAGTTACAATTAAGTTTGGGTAAGAGTCAAGCGGAATTAGCTCTAACTATTAAACAAGAACAAGAATTAATCGAAATTTTAGCTACTGCTGGTGATGTGAGTAAGGGTATCGCTGAATTAAATCTATGTCGTCAAAGATTAACAGAACTAGATCGATTACAGGTGCAAGTGTTACCGATTCAAAAAGAGCAAATAGAATTGACGGGGAAGATCGATCGAGAAATAGCAAAAGTTCAGGCTAAACTGAATGAGCTAGTCTTGCGAGAGCAGCAGGTAAAAGCTAAAACGAATCAACAGCCCCAATTAGTCGATCGATTGAAAGGATTAGATCTTAAAATCACTGAATTAGATCATAAGAAAGTCTATCAAAAGCGAGTTGAGGAAAAAGGACTGGAAAAAAACGGTCATCTCCAACGGTTGGATGCTGAAACTCGTAATTATCAACGCCAATTAATTGAACTTGATCGCAAACTAGAGCTATTAGAAGTACCTGATGCTAGTTGCCCTCTGTGCGATCGAGCCTTAGATGAAACCCATTGGCAACAGATTTTAAATGATGCTAAAACTGAACGCGAAAATATCGAGCAACAGATTTCTGCAACTCAAGAAGAACACTCTCGTTATACTCAAGAGCGTCAAGCTTTAAGAGCTGAATACAAACAATTAGAATCAGAATTAATTGGGTCGGCAGATCTACGAGAACAGCGAGGCAAATTGCAGGCGCAATTAGATTCGATTGCTGAACTGCAAATTAATCTCCAAGAGATTGCTGCTGAAAAGGACAAAATCGAACTAGCAATCGAATCCAAAAGCTATGCCAGTGAATTGCAATCACAATTAGAAGAATTAGTAATTCAACTCGCAGCTACTAAATATAGCGAACAAAATCATGCCCTCGCCCGTGGTGATGTGGATAAGTTGCGCTGGGCAGAAATTAAGCAGGCAAAAATTAAGGATGCTGAACAGAAGCAGCAACAATTAATTGAGCAAAAAAATCAGCTAACCGTTAAGATTGCCGAAACTGAGCAAGTAATTAGTAAACTCCAAACTGATTCAGATCTACAAATTGATATCGTCGAACTAGACAAACAAATTAAAAAAATTGGTTACGATCGCACCGAACACGATCGTGTCTCTAGTAATCTGCGCCAATCTCAGCCAATCCAACTCCAATATCAAGAAGTCCAGCAAGCTAAACAAATTCAACCCCAATTATTAACTAAAATCGAACTACTAACAGATAATGATCGACAGAATTTAATTGATCGGGGTCATTCAAAATTGGAGATCGATCGAATTGGCCTCGAATTCGAGAAAATACCTGACAATGATCAAAAGATTGAATCGATCGAGCTACAATTAGTCGAACGTCGGCAACAATTAGATGCAAATCTGGCTAGCTTAGGCAGCTTGTCCCAACAATTAACCCAACTCAATAATATCCAAACCCAACTTCAATCTCAGGAAGAATTACTAAATACTTATAAACAGCAACAGAAGATTTATGATGAGTTAGGAAAAGCCTTCGGCAAGAATGGAATCCAAGCTTTAGTAATTGAAAATATCCTACCGCAATTAGAAGCAGAAAGTAATCAAATTCTTTCCAAACTTAGTAACAATCAATTTCACGTTCAGTTTATCACCCAAAAAGCTACCAAAGCTAGTCGCGCTAAAAAAGCCAACATTAAAAATGCGAAATTTATCGATACTTTAGATATTGTGATTGGTGATGCCAATGGGACTAGATCCTATGAAACATATTCCGGCGGCGAGTCTTTTCGGATCAATTTCTCGATCCGACTTGCCTTAGCAAAACTACTTTCTCAACGAGCTGGAACTCCACTCCAAATGCTCATCGTCGATGAGGGCTTTGGGACCCAAGATCGGGAAGGTTGCGATCGATTAATTGCGGCAATCAATGCGATCTCGGCTGACTTTGCCTGCATTCTCGCTGTTACTCACATGCCGCAATTTCGCGAAGCTTTTCAAACCAGAATTGAAGTGCATAAAACCAAGAATGGTTCCCAGCTTCAAGTGATTAGTTGAAAAGTTTGGAGTTGTAGGTTGGGTTGAAGAATAAAACCCAACAATAGATCTCCGAAATATTTATAAAATATCTAGATTTCAAAAAACGATCGAATGAAATTAGCTCACCAACAACAAATCACCCCGCAAGTCTATATTATCGGTGTTGGCCCTGGAGATCCGGATTTATTAACCGTCAAAGGACAGCGAATAATTGCCACTGCGGACGTGATTCTGTATGCTGATTCATTGATTCCCGATCAAATCTTGCAGGATACCCGTGTAGATGCTGAAATCATCAAAACCAGCGATCAAACCCTCGAACAAATTATCACCACCATCGAGAATCGCGTCCAAGCTGGTCTGGTGATCGCCCGATTACATTCAGGGGATTTGACCCTATATAGTGCCATTACCGAGCAAATTCAAGCCCTGAGAGCGGCCAAGATCACGATCGAATTAGTACCTGGAATCAGTGCTTTTCAAGCAGCAGCGGCGAAGCTGCAAGTCGAGCTGACTGTACCCGAAATTGTCCAGACAATTATTCTGACTCGGCCGACAGGGAGAGCTTCGGCTGTCCCAATCGCCGAAAATTTGGCTAGTTTGGCGGCTCACCAGTCGAGCTTGTGTCTCTATTTAGCTGCTCGTCATGTCGAGACCGCTCAAGCCCAATTGCTCCAGCATTACCCACCGGAAACACTAGTAGCGATTTGTTTCCGAGTGGGATGGGCAGACGAGCAAATATTGGTCGTGCCACTCACAGAGATGGCTTTGGTGACGGAGCGGGAAAATTTGGTTCGATCGACAATGTATATTATTAGCCCAGCCCTGACCGCAATTAATGGTGAAGTGAGCGGGACGAGATCGAGACTATATCATCCTCAGCATCACCATCTATTTCGACCTTAACGCCGCCTTCGGGCGATGACTCGATCAATCGCCTCTTGCCAGATCCCCATCACTTGTTCGACCCCAAATCGATCGAGGAT
>JAJAYU010000410.1 GCA_026786125.1 Chamaesiphon sp. | reverse complement strand
GTACTATCATCCACAACTAGAACTGTTTTCATATATCTGCTAATTAATGGGGTAAATGGACACTAGAACCGAAGACATTGAGAATATAAACCGACGATCTTTAGAAGTCATAAATAGGTTTCATAGCTAATAATTATAAGAAGATTATCCTGAACTAGATATGTAATGACCAGACATAGCGACTTTGAGCGACTTAGCTATCGATACTCTCTCGGTAAAATCACGGAGGAAAGCAGACTAGGGGAGTGGCTGATTGGCGATTTGTCCAGCAGTAGATGTCGATCTACATTTGTGTCCCCTACATTCAGTTTTCCCACACATCGACTAATTTGTTTCATAATTTCCAAGATCGATCAAAATTAGAGCTAATTTCATACTGATCACAGGTGGCAGTGGATGTATATATGGTTGTGAGTGAACATCACACTCGCTCCAGGCAATCCTGCTAAGTCAAGATCTCGCTTGCAAGAGAATGAGGATCGATTGAGCAAAGCTCACACTCCGTGAACGAATTTTATGCTGATGGCAGTTGGAAGTTGATGTATATATAGTTGTGAAGACAACTGCTCAAACTCACTGTTTGCTCAGATTTATAATATGGACTGACTAATTCGAGTCTGTATGCTCGGCAAAACCTAAATTTATATGAGAAGGGAATATTAACGTGTTGTATCTAGCGGAAGTCCAAAAACCAAAATCTGGGTTTAATATCAGTGGTAGAACTAAGGCTGAACTCAAGCTCCTAGCTTGTCAGCGCAGCGAACAAAACTGGAGTGCGATTCCTGGCGAAGAGCTAGTAGCCGCGCCTGAAGAGGCAAATAACTACAGTTCAGGTGTCTTGGTACTCGTCGATATGAATGCCAATCGCCAAATCCAATCCCAATTGCGGGAAGCTGGCAAACATCTGGTGGGAATTTTGCAAAATCTCTCCCGCCAAATTGAGAAATATAAGAAGGAAGCTGACGAAATTGAAAGCTGGCGGAAATCTTTGAGCCTTCAGAGCCAACAATTGCAACTACGTCAGGAAGAAATTTATGGACGGGAAGAAGATCTCGAAAGCACTCGCGCCGAACTCGACAGATTGACTCAAGAGGCTCAAGCCCTAGAATCAACTCTAGAACAACACGAGCTGTCTCGCCAAGAACTAGCGGCACGGTGGGAAAACTTGCAACAAAAAGAGCACTTACTCGCCCAACAGCAATCAATGGGTGGAGGGTTGAGTGAGAATCAAATCACTGAAATTCGCGCTGCTCTATATCAATTAGGTAATTCGGCTAGTTCTTTGAATCCTCAACAATTGGAAACTACAGTCACTGCGATCGAAGTTCAACAAGGTCTGTTGGATCATCACCAAGCTCAACTCCAGCAGCAGCAACAACGGGTACTCGAAACTAAAGCGGAACTCGATCGGCAACAACAAGAAATCGAGCAACGCAAACACCAACTCCAAGAGCTACAAACTTCCCTCGAAGAAACCCAAACTGCCTGGGAAGTTCAGCAACATACCTTAAGTATGCAGCAAGAATATATCCAACGCCTCACTGTCAGACTCCAAGTCGAGCAGGACAACTATCAGAAGATTTATCTGATGTCTAAAGGTGGTGGGATCGACTTGGGTGATGACCAAAAACTCGACATCAGCTTATTGGAATCCATGCCAATTGCTGAACTTCAGGCAACTGTAAGTAGTCTCCAAGCCGAAGTAGATCGATCAGTACACTTTGTCCACTTAGAAGAAGAAGAACTCCAAGAAAAACAAGTAGTGATCAATGAACTTCAGCAAGCTATCCTAGTCGCAAATGAGTTCAACAAACTCAAACTCGAAGCAGATTTAGCTGATGAACAAGATGGCTACAATATGCTAGACCATACCCTCGATGGTCAACGTCAAACCATGCGTGAACGTCAAACATTTTTGCAAATTCACAATCGACTCCTGCGTCAACGTCAGGGTCATCCACCTGAAGCTGCTGATAAGTCTCAAATCGAATGGGAAGCTGTCTTGCGGTTATTAGATAGCCAACGCCAGCAGCAAAAGGCCGAAATCACTCAAATGGAGACAGATATCCAAAATCTGCGCGGCACGATCGAACAAACTAAATCTAAAATCGAGCAGCAAGTTGAGGCTTATCTCCGTGAATCTAAACAAGTTCAAGAACTAGAATCTCAACATCAAGTTACCAAGCAAATATCCACAGAACTAGTTGCCAAAATTGATTTGTATCAAGAAATGATTCAACCATTACAAGACCACATCAACACATTTAAACAACAATTAGGTGGTCTAGCTGACTCAGCCCAACACCAACCAGAAAACCAACAAGCAATGGCGCATATTGAGTCTCTACTTAATAATCTGGTGCATGGTACACCGATTTAGTGAATGGTGAATTGTAAATGGTGGATGGTAAATGGTGAATAAATATCTAAATAAGGCAAGGGGCAGATTCACAGCTCTTTGTCTTGATTTTTATCTATTTTTGAGTAGGTGGGCACAAAATTGTAACTGAACTGATTCGATCGGTAGACTCTGTGGCACAGCCTCTCCTTGACAGAATCGCGATAAGATGACACTGGCAGGTATCGGTATTATTGCCTACAGCAAATCCGATCGGATGGATGTCAACTTACCTGTACTAGGTTGAGGGTGATGAGTCAACTGGGGCATACTAGATTAAGGACTTAACATCAGCCGCCCAGTGAAACAGTGGCATTTATTTGCCCCAGTCATCAGTCACTCCAGCTAGTTTGTCCATCCTTAATCATTAGATTTCAACATATACATGGAAGCACTATACGATTACGCCTGGTTGATTCCAGTGTTTCCCCTTGCTGGGGCGATGCTAGTCGGATTAGGATTGATTTCGCTCAATAAATTTACCAACGGACTGCGGGAACTAAATGCAGTTCTAATTATTTCGCTCATCGGTGCCGCGATGGTGATGTCTTTTGCCATCCTCGTCAGTCAGTTTCAGGGGCATCCTACCTATAATTCCGCCTTTGATTGGGCATCTGCGGGTAATTTCCATCTCAGTATGGGTAACACGATCGATCATCTCACCTCATTGATGCTGGTCATCGTCACGACTGTAGCGATGTTGGTGATGATCTACACCCACGGGTATATGTCCCACGATCCTGGCTACGTCAGGTTCTATGCATACTTGAGTCTATTTAGCTCCTCGATGTTGGCGTTGATCATTAGCCCCAATCTCGTCCAGGTGTATATCTTCTGGGAATTAGTTGGGATGTGTTCGTACCTGCTGATTGGCTTCTGGTACGATCGCAAGGGTGCCGCAGATGCTTGTCAAAAGGCATTTGTGACTAACCGTGTCGGTGATTTTGGCTTACTTTTAGGGATGCTCGGACTCTACTGGGCAACTGGTAGTTTTGACTTCCAAATTATGGGCGACAGACTCCAAGAATTGGTTGCTTCAGGCACTATTAGCGGTGGTTTAGCCGGACTATTAGCAATCCTGGTATTTATGGGACCAGTTGCTAAATCAGCCCAATTCCCGCTCCACGTCTGGCTTCCAGATGCAATGGAAGGCCCTACACCGATTTCGGCACTGATCCACGCTGCGACGATGGTAGCCGCAGGTGTATTTCTAATTGCGCGAATGTATCCCGTATTTGAGCAGATCCCCGCTGCGATGGATACGATCGCCTGGACAGGCGCAACCACCGCATTTCTGGGCGCATCGATCGCGATCACCCAAAATGATATCAAAAAAGGTCTGGCCTATTCCACCATGTCCCAATTGGGATACATGGTAATGGCGATGGGTGTCGGTGCTTACTCCGCTGGATTATTCCACCTGATGACTCACGCTTACTTCAAAGCGATGATGTTCCTCGGCTCTGGTTCGGTGATCCACGGGATGGAAGATGTCGTCGGTCACAATCCCGCCCTCGCTCAAGACATGCGGCTAATGGGTGGTTTGCGGAAACACATGCCGATCACTGCGGGTACCTTCTTTATCGGTACCCTCGCAATTTCAGGGATTCCCCCCTTCGCCGGATTCTGGTCAAAAGATGAAATCCTCGGTGCCACCTACGCCTCAAATCCGCTGCTCTGGGCAGTTGGTTTTGCCACCGCAGGCATCACGGCATTTTACATGTTTCGCATGTATTTCTCGACCTTTGAGGGCAGTTTCCGAGGCAATGACAAGCAGATTCAACAACAGTTACTCGCAGCAGCTCGTCCTAGTGGTGTAGATGCTGAAGATTCTCACGATGATGCTCATGGTCACAACCATGCCGCCAATCCTCATGAATCGCCGTGGAGCATGACTTTACCGCTAGTTATTTTAGCTGTACCGTCAGCCCTAATTGGTTTAGTCGGTACGCCGTTTAATAACTATTTCGAGGCGTTCATTTCTGCACCTGGACATATCGAAGTCGCCCATGAATTCGATCTCAATGAATTCTTGATTATGGCTGGTAGTTCAGTTGGGATTGGTTTAATCGGCATCACTTTGGCATCGCTAATGTATCTGAGCCGCAAAATCGACCCCAGTGCGATCGCATCCAAGATTCCAACGCTCTACAATCTCTCGCTGAATAAATGGTACATCGACGATATTTATAATAATGTCTTTGTGATCGGTTTACGCCGAGTTGCCCGTCAGGTGATGGAAGTTGATTATCGGGTAGTTGATGGTGCCGTAAACTTTACTGGTTTAGCCACATTGCTCGGTGGTGAAGGTTTGAAATATCTAGAGACCGGACGCGCTCAATTCTATGCTTTGATTATCTTTGGGGCTGTCTTGGGTTTAGTCGTTGTGTTTGGGATTACCTAAATAATTTGGTAATTAGGCAATAAAAAAAGGTAGGAATAATTCATGAATTACCCCTACCTTTTTTCTTTTTTCAACCTTGCAGATACGCAATTTTGAATGTTAATGGTGGGTGAGGGCGAGTTTGTACAATAGTTATTGTTAGATTTGGAATCAATAGCATAAATAAAGCCATCTACAGATTTTTAACCCATAAAAGCCCTTTCCCAAAACCAGATTGCACTCATGATAATTACTCCAACTGAAATTATCCGCCGAACAGTTAAATCCCAGGAGAATTTACGGAGATAAGATAACGCAAAATAAACAGCTAACACGATCGCAAATTGACCTAATTCAATCCCGACACTAAAACTAGCGATCGAAGTAAGTAAATTATTGCTAGGTAAATCTAGTTCCTGCATCACGGAAGAAAATCCCAATCCGTGAATTAAACCAAATCCAAAAGCTAATTGCCATCTAGCTCTTGCTTCCTTTTTCCACAAATTTTCAGACGCAATATATGCGATCGATAATGCAATGGCAATCTCCACCCAGCGACTAGGGACGGAGACAATATTTAGAGCAGCTAGGAATAATGTTACCGAATGAGATAGGCTAAATGCAGTAACAACCTTGAGCAAATAGCCCAATTCTCCACCCAGCATTAATAAACTAACTAAAAATAAAATATGGTCGTAACCAGTCCAAATATGCTCGACACCTAGCCTAATAAAACTACTAATTTGCTGTAAGATTGGTGCATCGATCAGAGCTGCATTTTGGGAGTCAGGTGTGAAGACTAAATTGTCCACTTGCCCAGCTCGAAATACTTGTGCTAAACAGCGTGCTGTATTCACTCCAGGAATGAATAGATCGTAGTGCATCTGCAACTGTTCGATCGGTTCTGACCACTGATACTGCAACAATAAGCTGCTATGAGTGTCGGGTGTAGCGATGAGATTGGATGGGAGTTTTTGAGCGATTGTAGCTTTAATTATTAATGTCTCATGTACCTGTCCTGCTGCGGTGAGTCGGATTTTTTGATTGAGAAATTCCTGAAGATCTTTTTGATGAATCGTTATTTCTGAATTTGACAATTGTTTATTCTTGTCATCATCAAATTGAGCGATTAACCCCGTCGGTATAGTTAAATTGATATCGACATCTCGTTCCCTAATCTGAATATCTGCTACGGCTAAATCTGCCCAATGAGCTTGACTGGGTGTAGCTAAGGATAACACCATTAATAGTCCCAATCCCCAGCAGATGGCGATCTTCCAAGTTTTAGATATTTGAAGAGGCATGGTGTATTTAATTAATTGATAATTGATAATTGATAGCTAAATTATTAGGATGGGGTCTAAATCCTCATCTAATAGCCCAGTCTAAAGGAGGAAGATTTAGACCCCTTACTTTCGTTAATTTAAGCCAGACAACCCCACACCCAAACCGAGAGCCTGTCTAGCTCCGGCATCGAAGAGAGGATCGATCAATTTAACCTGTGCTCGATACTTGCTAGCTTGCGTTAATTGCCCTCTAGCTTGAGCGATAACCGCTGCTCGATCGGTTATTGCTGGATCTCGTAGTCCTGATTTCAAGGCCATCTGGATCGCTTGTTCGGCGGCTGGTAGCTGTCCTAGTTTGAGATAGGCAGCAGCTAAGGTATCCCAGGTTTCGGGATCTTGTCGGGTTTTGATTTCGGCTTGCATTAGGGTTAAAGCTTCCGTGAGATCTTGTCCCTGTCCTCGTTCCATTAATAGTTGGGCTAACTCGCGGCGATGTCCGAAGCCACTCAAATCCGATCGCAATTTGGCTATCGCCCGCTCCCAGGTTTGGTTGGCTTTGAGATTATCTCCCTGCAATTTCTGGACTCGTGCCAATCCTCGCAGCGCGACATGATCGTAAATAGTTGGGGCTTGTTGGTTGATGATGAAGAATCGATCGTATAATTCGATCGCTCTATCTCGATCTTTAGTTTGAGCTGGATCGGCTTGCCACTGACGGGCAGACAATTCGGCTAGATTTAGTAATGCTGGCGAATATCTAGGCAAAATCTCTAGGGCTGATTGATACAGCTCCTCGGCTTGCTGGAGTTTTCCTCGCTTATAGTACAATCGCCCCAATAATGTCCGCACCCACGCCGAGCTTTCAACTTCATCGGGTTCTTCTGCGACAATTGCCGCCTTGAAGTCTCGAATCGCTGCCAGATCTTGTCCCTGAGCTACTTCTACCAGAGCTTTGAGGGTCAAGTTACCTAGTGTGGGTACTTTAAAGGCGAGAGTATTGGCAGTTTTGTGGGCGGTAATAGTATCACCTAAAGCTAGGTGATTGGTTGTTAATAGAGATAATGCTTCAGACTCAGGTGGAAGTTGCTTGAGCAGAGCGAGAGATTGGGTGAAATTATGCTTTGCGGTTGCTACTTTAGCAAGGACAACAGTAGCACCATAATTATGTATTGGTAATTGCACAAGTGACTCCTGTGCTGTCTGTTCGGCGAGTAGATACCAACTACTTTCCCCCGTTGCTCGTGCCATTTTTAAATAATTTTGGGCGAGTGCCGCTCTTTCTAATCCAGCGGTTGGTTGCTGTTGGATTTTTTGCTGATGAAAAGCAATTTCTCTGCGAATATTTTTGGTGACTCCGCCTACTTCCGGACGTACAAATCGATATTTCCAGATCGAATTGGGAACAGGAGTTGAGACCGAAATCGTATACATGGCGATCGAAACCCCAATTCCCACCAATGCAGCTATCGCGAGTAATTTATGTTGAAATGATAATTGTGGGAGGGTAGAAGGTTGCATGTTTAGTGAATAGTAAATAGTGAATAGTGAATAGTAAATAGTGAATAGTGAATAGTGAATAGTGAATAGGTTGGGTTTCATTCTTCAACCCAACCTACTTAAAAAAGGTTTGAATATAATTTTTATCTATTTTGCCGATCAATTAGCGGAGTTCGATCGTTGGTTGATTATCAACGAGAGAGGTTTCTTTGATCTGAGTAGTTGGTGGGATTAGAGTTGTTGATGTTTTAGGCATTGCAGCAGGAGCTGTGCCAATGTTCATCGAGCCTTGTTTCATTTCTGCAATCAGCACGGTCGGATTGCTGTATCCTAGTCTTGGAGCTAATAAAATTGCTAAACCACGGGCTAATTCAAGTTTGTTTTGGGCGATCGCATCTGCCAAACTAGTCATTAATGTGCGATTATCATCCAATTTTTGTTTGGTTCTTTCTGCTTCCACTTGAGCGATTTCGGGTGGATTTGGTCGCCAGGTTACTCCTAGTTGCCAGCGCAGGTTATTGCTACTAGATGGAGAACTACTGCCAAAGCCATTACTAAAAGAATTATCATTATTTGCCGAACCAAAATCGAGCTTCACACAAACTCCAGAACAACTATCTGAGCTAGAAGAAAATGAGGAAAATTGAGCATGAGCAGGAGCGGCAATAATCGTAATTCCGAAGATTAGAGTAGAAAGGAGAGTATACTTCATGATGAATAATTTGATCTAAAAGATTCTGGGAGTATTGATCGAACTCCCAGTTCATTTGCAATAGTTAGTGATGCATCAAAATATTAGATTCATAGCACTACTAACTAGCTAATTTGGCAAAGCTAAATAAGGGAAATCTCCCTCTAAAGCTTTGTGTCCTTGAGCGAGATTACTTCCTTCATAAGAAACGTTATCGCCCTTCACTTTACCGTCAGTCAAGACGCTCAAAGTGACATCGATCACATCATCTTTGATCATCCGCCCCCGAATCGGACTACCCTTCCCATTAAGAGCATTGGCGTAGCCACTAGCTCCAGTAGTATCAATTCGCATCACATCGGGTAGAAATGCGCCTAATAAAGCTTTGGTTCGATCGTCATTATTTCCCAATGCTTTGAGAGTGCGGATTGCTTCTGTCGCAATCGGTGCCGCAACTGGGCTGAGATCGGCGGTAGGCGGTACGCTGTTGAAGGCATTGAGTAAGCTATTACTAGTTAGTAAGCCTTCATTGATGGCTGGACGAGCCAAGCGTTCCACCTGCTGGTATTTGCCATTGCCATCTCTGAGCGAGATTGTCTCCCAGATGTCGTAGGTTTTCGCGCCATCTTTGCCTGAGAGAAATTCCTGGGGAATCCGTAGGGCGATCGCATTGACGTTATAACCCTTAAATGAGTCAATTGCTTGATCGGGGCCACGGAAACCAACGCCTGGAGCGGTGCCTAATGCACCAGCCCGGACGCGGAAAAACTGTTCGACATCAAAGAAGTGAGAATCTTCCCGCAACCCAGCAAAGACGGAAATCTTAGCACCATTTGCAGCGAGGTTATTGATATGTGCTTTTTCATTCAGAGCAGTAGTCCGCATGTTTGAAGCAGAAATTTCTTTACCATCTTTGACTACGGTAAATTTGATCTGCTGCTGGTTGCGATCGTTTGGCGGGCTAAATTCAAATCGGAGGATGATATCTTCTTGACCCGTAGGAGTAGCCTCTTTGTCGGCAACACGAGTTAATTTAAACTCGTAACGAGCGTTGGTGCTAAAGAAGTACTGTTGACGCGCAATTGATCGAGGATTGCTATTCATCGTCAAGATCAGATCGCCATCTCTGGCATTCGGATTTTGGTCTTTTTCGCGAAATGCGTATAAGTCGGTGAGGTTGAGGTTACGACCTTTGGTATCGACTTCTCCGTCATCGTGATCGGAAGCCACTAGAGCCTTTGGTAAGCCAGTTGCAACTAGCAGTGCGGCGATCGAAATCGCACCTAAAATCAGCGATTTTGTCGGATTCAGTCGGGCAAATTTAGGCAGTGAAAGAGACATATACAATCCTTTGATGTTGATAATATCGGTAAATCTTTCGATTCATCTGGGTATACGCTACTAATTCCAGAATGGATCTCTCGGTGCGGGGGGAGTATCAATTAAGCTTTAAAACTAGCTTTAATAACTACATCGTTAAAATCTCGATCGCCGCCACCATAGAGATCTTCTACGCCAAAAGTATTATTACCAATCAAGCGAAAATGATCCGTCCGATCGGGGTTCGCGCCGATATAGTTAAAGTAAGCATGAATATCATTTGCACCACCACCATTGGTCGGATTTTTATTGACAAAATCAGTTAATGAACCTTGGGCGACAACTACGGGTGCGTAAATTTTGCCACCGACGACATCTTGGTTGAGTTTGCTATCGGTTTTACTTGCTTGGAGAACGGCACTTTTAATCGCTTCACTGGCATAATTTGCATCACCTGGTTTGAGCATAGTGCCATTGGCAAGTAGAATGCTGCCGATCGCATCTTCAACCGCATAAAAACCAATATTATTGTTATAAGCTGCCGAACTTGTGGTAGTAATATCTACCTTCAGAGTTTGTCCTGCAAAATCAGTCAGATCTAGTGTCCGTCCTTGGGCCAAATCTTGAGATTTACTACCAATTGGCGTATTGACACCAACACCATCTAATTTGGTGACATTCAAGACTAATTCATCATTATTCACCGATACTCGATAGCCATCGTTAGTGCTATTACTAGTCAATTTAATCGGACTATTGCCATTAGCATCCGGCAGGGCAAACAGAATATTAGTTGGTGTTTTGCCATCAGTAATCTGCTGCTGCAATTGAGCGATCGATCCATCTTGGACTTGGAAAAATTCGTAAGTTTTACTCGCATCTAAGCCAATTTCTCGCTTAGCAGGATTAAAAAAACTGCCGTCTAAGGTCGAGAAAATCGGTTTAGCTCGACCGACTAAGGCTTGGAGGTATCCAGCCGATCCAGGGGCAATTCCCCCGATCTTCCCAGTGAAATCGTCGATCTCTACGATTCCAATTTCATTGACTTTACTACCTGGTTTTTGACTAAATGCACTAATCCCAAACCCGTTACCGCTAGTATCGGTGGTAAATAGATTTTTAGCGAGGCTGATACCAAGAATCGACAGTACGGAAGTTGGAGTTGGAGTTGCAGCTATCGGGGCATTTAAGCTAATAATATTGGTAAGATCGTTAACTGAAGTGTTCTGAACGATCGCTAATTGGGTAGTACCAAAATTGATAGTCGCATCCTTACCAGTTTGAACTGTTGTGATATCGCTGGATTTACCATTAATCGGTAAATCGATTTGAATCGTATCCTCCAACGGTGCGAAATCAGTAATCGTATTTGGTATTTTGGGGAGATTGATGGCTGATAGCTCAAATATATCCGCACCCGCGCCACCCGTGAGCGTATTATTACCCTCACCGCCCAAAATGATGTCGTCCCCAGCGGTACCCTTAATGATTGCCATGTTAGTTGTCCTTCCAAGCTGATTATAGATAGGTATACGCAGCTATTTCTCAACTGGATCTCTCAACAATCTTTATTTTCGAGCGAGAATAATCTTGCGTTCGTCGATCGAGTTGTGAGGACGCTCGGTTACTTCTTAAGATAGATGAATAAATTGAAGATCGATCGTATCCTGTGTATACTTTCTATGCGCTGCATCGCGGTTTTTCGGCGATCGGATAACAACATCTATGAATAGACGTTTAATGATGGGATTATGGATTATCCAAACCTGTAGCCCCGGACACGACGATCATAGGAGCTGGGCTTTGAGTAGTAAGTGCACTTTGAGCCAGCAGTTAGTCACCCAAATCGCAGATGGAGATCGGAATGCATTATCTCAGCTTTATGAGCGATATTCACGGATGATTTATGCGGTCGCCTGGAAGAGTTTAAACTCAGTAGAGGACTGTGAAGAAGTTGTTTTAGATGTCTTTGCTCAGGTTTGGAAAATTGCCGATAGATTCGATGCTGACAAGGGTTCCGTCGATCAGTGGATTTTTACCCTCGCTCGCAGTCGGATTATCGATAGGTTGCGTAAAATTCAACGTCTCAATAAAGTTAATACCGCCATCGCCGTCGGAAAAGAGATCGAATTTCCCACTACGAGCGTAGATCCACTTGAATCAGTAGAAATTGCCGAACGACGAAAACAAGTAATCACCGCATTAGATCTGATTCCCGCCGCACAGCGTCAAGTAATTGAGATGGCGTACTATCAAGGTTTAACTCATACTGAAATTGCCGCAGCCATTGGACTTTCACCAGGAACGGTGAAAACTAGGATTCGGCTGGGATTGAGTAAGCTCAGGGTGCAATTCGACAGGGAATCATAAATCAATAGATTGATAAATAGTAAACAGGCAAAAATAAACTAATCTAATCTAATCAACCCCGCCGCTACAGTTAGAATGAATGACGACCCCCGATGTTTTTGTGAACTTGCACCACTATATGCGCTCGATCTACTGGATCATGACGAACGACTCTGGGTAGAAGCCCAAGTTTTGGAGTGTCCAGATTTGGCTGAAGAATTGGCAAGCTACCAAGCTGCGGTAGGAGTTATTCCTTATGGTGCTCCCACGATGCCAATGGCAGCAGATCTCAAGGATCGATTATTCGATCGGTTGGGACTGGATCCTGTTGAAGCTATCCCTGAAGTATCGCCAGAAGTGCCGCCAGATCTCAAAATGTTTACAATCAGATCGGCTGATCTAGATTGGCAGCCGCGTCGAATTGAAGGCGTACAAGCTGTAGTTTTACTTCGCGATGAAATAAATAGAACCCAACATTTACTCGTCAAAGCTGCGGCTGGAGTCGTGGATCCAATTAATAAACACCCGGGGATTTTAGAGATCTATATTTTTGTAGGAGAACTAAAAATAGACGATGAAGTTTT
>JAJAYU010000409.1 GCA_026786125.1 Chamaesiphon sp. | reverse complement strand
CAGGCAAGCAACCGCTTTGGAGCCGCAGTAATAGTCGGCTACAATCCGCTCAAATCCGGCGAATGGCAATCAGCAATCGATGGTTGTGATGCAATTGTTAATTTAGCTGGCGAACCGATCGCCGAAAAACGCTGGACACCAGCTCAGAAGCGGTTCATGCTCGAAAGTCGCCAAATCGGGACTGAAAAAATCGTCGAAGCAATTGAAAAAGCAACGAATAAACCCCCAGTTCTAATTAATGCCTCGGCGATCGGCTACTATGGTACCAGCGAGACGAGTAAATTTGATGAAACCAGTCCGGCGGGATCTGATTTCCTCGCTGAAGTTTGTACCAAATGGGAAGCAGCAGCCCAAGCCGCGAGTGCTAGTGGTACCCGCGTTGTCATCCTCCGGTTGGGAATTGTCCTCGGCGAAAATGGTGGTGCATTGGGCAAGATGTTAGCACCCTTTAGTGCCTTTGTGGGTGGTCCGATCGGTAGTGGTAAGCAATGGTTTTCGTGGATTCACCGCGATGATGTGGTGAAATTGATCGTTACCGCACTGACAGATCCCAATATGCAGGGTGTCTACAATGCCACCGCACCCAATCCAGTCACCATGACTGATTTTGCCCAAACCCTCGGCACCGTGATGAATCGTCCTTCCTGGCTGCCAGTACCCAATTTTGCCCTCGAAGCTCTGCTGGGTGAAGGTGCAATCGTTGTATTACAAGGGCAGCAAGTAACCCCAAAGAATACTTTGGCACAGGGCTTTGAATTTCAATATCCGACGCTCAAGCCCGCACTAGCTGCAATTTTAGGTTAGATATTTCAATAATCGATAGTTGGTAATGCGATAGTTGAGATCTAACGGGCTGCATTGAATCGGTAAACGGGTGGCGATGATGTTCGTATTCGCAGCAAAATTGTCAGATCGGCAACTCCAATCTGACAATTTATAACGATCGATCTAACTACGCTTCATGCCAGAGTTCGCGCACGCCCTGTTCTGGCAACCAAGTCGCAATCTCCTGAATCCGCTCTGGCGAGAGTTCCCGTTTAGTTGCCGTAAACACAGCTTTCACGGCCTGCTTGCGCTGTTTATCCTTCTCTTCCGGCATTCGTTCCAGCCCACCTTCATTTGCCGCGCGGAAGAAAAAGAGATCGGAATCAATTTTGAAAATGCCTGGGCCTTGCCACGGTGGACGTACCCGACTGAGGAATCCGACCAGCGGATTGGTGTCTTTCCATAAATCGGTGACATCCATTTGTAGGGCTTTTTCGGTGGTTGGCATCATTGGCTCGTGTAGCTCGTCAGCCACCCGATCTGCTGCTTCAGTGGTCATCAAGTCCCGCATAATCCGAAACACGACTTCCGTAAAGTCTCGGGCATCATAGGGGTCGGCAAAACCACCTTCCACCATCACATATTCTAAAAACGACCGATCCTTATCTGCAAATGCTGCGCGAGGATCTTCAATTTCGGTCGGATCGGTTTCTGGTACTACTCTGCTCGAAGTTTTAGCAGCATTTCCGGCTGTTGGCGGTTCCATCTGGGTGGAATTTTCGCTTGATGTTTCATCCATCATGGCTGTTTCCTATCGCTGGTGAATAATCTTGTTTTTTATAACTATTAACGAATTTACCTAATCTCAATCTATCTGACATCTTTCATAAGTTAGAGATCGCTGTAGACAAAAGGTAGAGATTTTCGGCGATCGATCGCCAGTGCCCACTCGATCGATACTATTATCGATCGGTATAAATTTGAGTTGCTTGCTAGATGATAAGTGTCTAAGATGGTGGCTAGAAACTTACCTCATCCCCGCACCATAAAATGACCACCACCATGCCAATAGTTTCGACTCAACCATTGCCTGGAAAATATTGGGAGTGGCGAGGGGTGCAGATTTATTATGTGCAGGCAGGGGAAGCGAAGGCCGATCGACCAGCATTATTATTAATTCATGGTTTTGGGGCATCTACGGATCATTGGCGCAAGAATATCTCCGAACTCAGTCAAGAATTTCAGGTATGGGCGATCGATCTGCTCGGCTTTGGACGGGCGGCGAAACCAGCCTGGACATATAGTGCCCAGTTATGGCGGGAGCAATTGCATGATTTTATCACTGAGGTGATTGATCGACCTGTGGTGTTAGCGGGTAATTCCCTTGGTGGCTACGCAGCTCTGTGTGTGGCGGCTGAATATCCCGAAGCTACGGCTGGTTTGATCTTACTCAATAGTGCTGGCCCATTTACCGATAGCACTCACCCGAAGGAACCCAACCCGATTCAGAAGGGGCTAAATCAGGGCGTTACGGGCTTTCTGCGGAACCCAATTGGAAATTCACTGCTATATAAATTCGTCCAGCGCAAAACTTTTATCCGCAATACGCTTAAAAAGGTGTATATGGATCAATCAGCAGTGACTGAACAGCTTGTAGATGAAATCTATCGCCCTTCCTGCGATCCAGGTGCGCCCCAGGTATTTGCTTCGGTGTTTAGCAATCAGCAAGGGGAAAAAGTGGATATGCTTCTGGGCAAGCTCCAGTGTCCGCTGTTGATGATTTGGGGTGAGGGAGATCCGTGGATTGATGCTCGCAAACGCGGCGAGAAATTTCGGGGCTATTATCCGCAGTTGCAGGAGCATTATCTCGCTGCGGGGCATTGTCCCCATGATGAGGTGCCACGTCAGGTCAATGCGATCATCCATAATTGGATCAAGGAGCATCGAATTTAGGATTAAATCGAGTTTCCGTATATCTACCCCCCACCCTGCGGGCCCCCCGTCTTGTCCCCGATTTCCTTAGATGAATGTTTTGAATCAGCTTGAGCCGCAACAGCGGCGAAGTTTGCTCGTGTTATTTGCCACGGGCTTATTATTTTGGATGAGTATCGCGGTTTTGTTACCGACGTTGCCAGCATATCTGGATACGATCGGCATTAATCAACAACAAATTGGGCTAATTATTGGCGCGTTTGCGATCGGTTTATTAGCTACTCGATCGATGATTGGTCGATTAGTTGATAGTAGGGGGCGCAAGTTTGTTTTGATTATTGGTACAGTGGTCGTAGCGATCGCTCCATTAGGTTATTTGACTGCAACTTCGGTGCCATTATTAATGGCGATTCGGGTATTTCATGGAATTAGTATTGCGGCCTTTACAACTGCTCATAGTACCTTAGTTGTAGATTTGGCTCCGCCCAAGCAACGGGGTGAAATTATTGGTTTAATGAGTCTGGCAAATCCTCTGGGAGTGGCAATTGGCCCAGCGATTGGGGGTTATCTGATGGCCTCAGGTAGCTATCGTGAAATCTTCTGGATTTCGATTATGTTTGGGACGATCGCGTCGATTATTGCTTGTCAATTGCGCGAGTCAAAAGTTCAAATCTATCAGCCAGAATTAACCCTCGAAGTCGAACAGCCGGAGCCAGTCTCCAGGCTATCAATCTGGCAAATTATCACCAATCCCGCCTTAGGAATTCCGGCTTTAGTATTACTACTAGTTGGCTTTCCCTTTGGGGCAATTCATACGTTTGTGCCGCTCTATATTCAGAGTACCAATATTGATTTTAATCCTGGTCTATTTTATACGATCGCGGCGATGGCTAGCTTTAGTTCTCGATCGATCATTGGCAGTAAATCCGATCGATATGGGCGGGGAATCTTTATCGCGGCGAGTATTTGTAGTTATACGACGGCGATTGCCCTCTTAGCTACTGCCAATAGCCAACTCAGTTTCATCCTCGCGGCGATGTTGGAGGGATTGGGGATTGGCACCTTGATTCCGATGATTGTTGCCCTAGTTGCCGATCGATCTTTGCCCTCACAACGGGGTCAGGTGCTCTCGATTTGTATCGCCGGATTGGATCTGGGTGTGGCAATTGCAGCCCCTGTATTTGGGCTAGTAGCCAAGGATTTGGGCTATCCAGGTATTTTTACGATCGCGACGGGGATGGCAGCTAGTGCAATAGTAGTATTTATGATTTGGGGTAATCGTAGTTTACGGCATTCGATCGGCTTTTGTTTAGGACGCGATCGAGATGTTTATCGTCAAGGTTTTTAGCGAAAATTTGATCGAAGTAAATGTAGTGATCGACTATATTTACTTGACAAGTGATCAATGTTTGATATGCTAGGTTCCAATCAGGTTGCATCTACTAGCATCTACATTCATTCGATTATTTTCAGAACATACCTTACTTAGGTGTGTAGAGAAGTTCTATATCCTTACTGCATGAAATATCAGTTATTAAGTCTGCTCAGTATTTTAACCCTTACCTTAGGTATCAAAAACATCGCTCAAGCAAATTCGATCAGTGATCGATCGAATTACCAGAATTTAGACTCACGAACTTTAATTGCTCCAGTCAAATCGACCTCTAAGCTCGTCACCAAACCCAATTTAGTTGCAATTCATATCCAGACTGGCTCTTCAATCAGTATCGCCGCCTTAGAGCGAAGTATTCACAATCAGATCGATCAGTACCGTCAATCGCTGAATTTACCACCTTTAACCATCGATCCAACTGTTTCAGCCCAAGCACGAGTGCATAGTAAAGAAATGGCACAATCTGGGACACTCAGTCACACAATGGATTCAGTTGATCGACAACGTAAATATCCGACTGCTGCTGAAAATATTGCTAGTATTCAAGATAATCCACAGCCCGATTTCATCGCTGTCCAGGACTGGCTGGCTAGTCCAGCACATAAGCAGAATATTCTTGGCAACTATAACTTAACGGGTATTGGTGTTGCCAAAAATTCCCAGGGAGAGTACTTCTTCACCCAAATCTTTGTCAATAAATAGTCGGGGTTGAGGGTAGGTTTAATCGATCGACTAAACCTGCCCTACCATTGAAACTACTTGTTAGTTGGTAACGCTCTGATAAATTCTCGAATCACGTCGGTCTTGGTTCTTTCAGTACTCTCAGTAAAAGCTTCCAGAATTAAAAGCTCTTGATTTGGAATCTTGATATTCAGT
>JAJAYU010000408.1 GCA_026786125.1 Chamaesiphon sp. | reverse complement strand
CTTTTCTACTTTGCCCGCCAATACTGGTTCCGATTGCCGACTCAATTCCAGCGCAATTAAATTCCGTGCCTGACTGTAACCCTGTCCATATTTGGCACTAACTGGCAACACAGGCATTCCCAAGTGCCGTGAAATCTGTGCTGGCTCGATCTGCACTCCAAATTTTGGAGCTTCATCAGCCATGTTTAATAGTAGTAAAGCGGGTAAACCTAGATGCTTGATTTGCAGCGCAAGACTAATCTGTCGATCAAGATAATTAATTGTGTCTAGCCTATTGGAATCTTAACTCTTTAGGATAATTAATATCAACAAGAAAATTTAAGCAGTTTTGAACAAATATAGATCGAGATCAAGAGCCGTAAGTTTTTGGTGTCATAATAGGCAATGTAAAGTTGTCAGCCAAAGGAAAAATCAGCCATGAGTACTCAATCGCCAATACCTGTCGTCGTCAATGGGGCAGGGGGGAAAATGGGACTAGAAGTGATTAGAGCCGTCGCTAACGCTCCAGATCTGGTGCTAATGGGAGCGATCGATCGCAATCCAAAACTTCAGGGTGAAGATATTGGTGAGATTGCTGGCTGTGGGGCATTGGAAATCCCAGTCATGAACGACATGCAAGCAATTCTGGCAATGGCATCTCAGGAAAAAGAACCCGCCGTGATGGTCGATTTTACCCATCCTGATAGTATCTACGAAAACGTCCGATCGGCGATCGCTTATGGTGTGCGTCCAGTTGTTGGTACCACGGGACTAAGTACAACTCAGATCCAAGAACTAGCTGAATTTGCTGACAAAGCCAGTACTGGCTGTCTGATTATCCCAAATTTCTCGATCGGGGTGATCTTAATGCAGCAAGCAGCCATTCAAGCTGCCAAATTCTTTGAGCATGTGGAAATCATCGAACTCCACCACAATCAAAAAGCCGATGCCCCTAGTGGTACCGCGATCCAAACCGCTCAACTATTAGGCGAACTCGGCAAAACCTTCAATCCACCCAGCGTCACCGAAACTGAAAAGATTCCTGGTGCGCGGGGCTGCATCGCTGATGAAAATATCCGCATCCACAGCATCAGACTTCCTGGCTACATCGCCCACCAAGAAATTATCTTCGGTGCCCCAGGTGAAACCTATCTCCTCCGCCACGACACCACCAATCGCGCCTGTTACATGCCTGGAGTCCTCCTAGCCATCCGCAAGATTTTGGGACTAAAATCCTTAGTCTATGGATTAGAAAAAATCCTCTAGATATTTAGCTCAAAAATCTCCCAGTCTCCCACCCCAATTGAGTCTCGAATTGGGTGGCGAGACTATTAATTAATTCAACGCAAAAAACTAATGGGACACAACTATAGTAGTTATGCCCCATCAATCTTTTATTTCCGTTAAAGCTGGCGAACGGATTCGAACCCCTGACCGGCTGATTACAAATCAGCTGCTCTACCAACTGAGCTACGCCAGCACGCTTTCTCCTATCATAACACACAGATCGAATCTGTGTCTAGTAAGTAATAGTAAATTTGTTAGATTTGGATGTGAAATCCGACAGTGTTAGCGATAGCCTAACTTAAGCTGTGCTGAAATCGTTTAATCTTCGTCCCAAGCTTCGACTTCGAGGAGTTCACTGACTGGATCTTGGAGAGTGAAGCCAAATTCTAGCAGTTCATTTTTCCAATGCTGCCATTTATCACCATATAGAAAGGCAATTTTCCAAATTTGATCGGTGGGAGCGAGAATTTTGGACGCAACCAAAGATTCGACTTGGCGTTGCATTTTCACCATCGGGTGAAGCACTTGCTGGGTCATAGATAAAGATTTAATTGTTTGAATACTTAATTAAGATTGAATTCCGGCTAAATATTCGTTTTAGCACTGGTAATTTACATGCGCTGGGAAGTGCGCTCTTATACTTGTACCGTATAACTAGCTAGGTTGTCAAACTTTATTTTACATCGATGTCACTCTAGCTCTCGCGTAATTTCAGTCAGAGACACTGATAATTGTCACGGCGAGAGCACTAGTTCAAGCTATTGAATCCAAGAAAATAACCAACTAATTGCAATACCGAGGATGGAACCTGCGATTACCTGTACGGGTGTATGCCCTAATAATTCTTTGAGCTTTTCTTCATTAAATTTGTGATCGTCAGAAAATAATTCATCGATCATTTGATTGAGAATTCGGGCTTGTTTGCCTGCTGCTTGACGAACTCCAGCGGCATCATACATCACTACGATCGCAAAAATGGTAGCGATCGCAAATTCAGCACTTTTCCAGCCCAAACTATCCCCTACTCCAGCAGCAAGAGCAGTGACTAGAGCTGAGTGGGCACTGGGCATTCCGCCTGTAGTTGTCAATACTTTGGCACTGACTTTACCATTTTGAATGAGATCGATAATCAGTTTGAGTACCTGGGCGATTAGACAAGCAGCGATTGCTACCAGTAAAATCCGGTTATCAAGAATTTGACTGATATTGTTAATCAGAGGGGCTGCCTTATTAACCACGTAAATGACCTAAAGTGAGGAGATGACTAACAGTGAGTGTTGAAATAAAGCCGAGCATAAATCGATATCGCGATGATTGTGAATTAATTTTTACGATCGGTAATATAATCAGCTAAAGCTTGGAGTGGTTGTGATCGATCGCCAAACTCGGCCAAAATACTTTTAGCTTCAGCTACTAGTTTATCAGCTTGCCGCTTGGATTCTGCTAATCCCCATAGTTTGGGGTAAGTGGCTTTTTGGGCTTCGAGATCTTTGCCTGCTGTTTTACCGAGTTCTGCTTGGGTGGCGGTGATATCCAGGATATCATCGATAATTTGGAATGCTAACCCAATATTATTGGCAAATTTAGTTAATTTTTCGATCTCTGGCTCAGTTGCTCCAGCCATAATCGCGCCACAGACAACTGATGATTCAAATAGCGCGCCAGTTTTGTGGTTGTGGATATAGGTGAGGGTTTCGACGGTGATATCTTTGCCTTCTGATTCGAGATCTACTACCTGTCCACCGACTAAACCATCTGCTCCAACGGCTCTAGCAAGATGAGCGACGGCTCTGAGGACTCGATCGGCACTAACCCCCTTGGTGTGAACGGCGATATACTCAAACGCATAGGCGAGCAAACCATCTCCAGCCAAAATTGCGATATCTTCGCCGTAGACTTTATGATTTGTCAGTTTACCGCGTCGATAGTCATCATTATCCATCGCGGGTAGATCGTCATGAATCAGCGACATGGTGTGAACCATTTCCACAGCACAAGCCACAGGCATCGCTAGATCTGGATTACCGCCAATTGCTTCGCAACTAGCTAAACACAAAATGGGCCGCAATCGTTTGCCGCCAGCCAATAATGAGTACCTCATCGCCGCATAGATTGTATCGGGGTAGGCGGGGCGGATCGCCGCATCTAGAGCTGCTTCTACACGGGGTTGTCGATCGGCAAGATACGCTGCCAAATCAAAAGCAGTAGTCGAAGTGTTCAAATCTTGGGTGCTGGTCATTGGTACGAGAGAGTGAGGAGGAAGATCTCGACCTCGATCGGGCTATTGCTAGGGCAAACGCTCCGCTATGGCCAATGGTCAAAATCATTTGTCTCAACTATTTTACGAGGGTTTGGTACTTTTTAGGGGATCGGGTTTACAAACGAAAAAGATCCTGGGTGCATTGACCAAGGATCTTTTTCAGTTAACCGAGAAGGGCGAACGACGGGATTCGAACCCGCGAGTGGAGGCACCACAAACCTCTGCCATAACCACTAGGCGACGCTCGCCATAACTTCTCAGTATGAATGAATATAACACGATCTGATTAAATTAGTCTAGTACCAGAGTAGAATAATTTTGGTGTATGAGTGGGTGACATGTTGAAATGGCAAATCGGCTTACTGGTGATTGTGGCTGGATCTGGACTAGCTGGGGTAATGGCTTTGACCAATCCTAGTCGAGCTGCGTATGAAAATTATGCTGTCGATCGAATTGGTGAACTAGCCAAAGACAAATGCGATCGTGCTCCAAATGGGTTGGGCGTTTTTATTCAAGGGCCTTGTCGGGCAGCGATTGAAGCTTATAAGCCTGAGCTGCGACCAATTTTAGCGGCTGCGACTATTCGCCAAAACTGGATATTGTTTAGTATCTATCGATCAAATATCATGGTGCCGATCGTTAATTTGCAGGTACAGGTAGAATCGATCGGGATATTTGATCGATTCTTTGTCTATAAGACTCCTTGATTCTCACCTATAATGATGAGGGCGCAAATTCAGTGGTTGCCTTTAACAATGCTAGAGAATCCAACCAAACCGATTAGGATTGCGATCGTTGGGGATGTTCATGACCAATGGGAAACCGCAGACGAGATCGCCCTGCAATATTTAGGCGTAGACTTAGTATTATTTGTCGGTGACTTTGGCAATGAAGCCGTCGAATTGGTGGGGAAGATTGCCAGTTTAGACATGCCAAAAGCCGCAATCTTTGGCAATCATGATGCCTGGTATACCGCCAGCGATTGGGGTAGGCGCAAAAGTCCTTACGATCCGCTGGTAGAAGACCGAGTTCAGCAGCAAACTAATTTGCTGGGGGCTAGTTGTATCGGTTATGGCAAGCTAGATTTTCCCCAGTTGAATCTGTCGATTATTGGTAGTCGCCCCTTTAGCTGGGGTGGCTCCCAGTGGAAATATAGTGATTTTTATCAAGCTAGATTTGGGATCGATAGTTTTGAGGCTTCCACTCAGAGAATCGTGGAAATGGGTGAAAATGCGAGCTGTGAACACATAATCATCATCGGACACAATGGCCCAACTGGACTGGGGGAGGAACCTGAATCGATCTGCGGCAAAGATTGGGGTGAGGCTCTTGGGGGCGATTATGGCGATCCTGATTTAGAGCAGGCAATTTCGATTCTTCGGGCGCAGGGAAAATCGATTCCGTTAGTGACATTTGGGCACATGCACCATAAGCTCCGACATACGAAGGAACGCTTGCGAACACCAATTGTTCTGCGTCCTGAGACAGTTTATCTCAATGCGGCACGTTGTCCGCGTGTACTTTCAACGATCGAACGTACGCTACGAAATTTTTCACTAGTCACAATGATCGATGGCAAAGTGGCTCAAGCTGGCTTGGTGTGGATGACCGAAGATTTCCAAGTCGGTTTGGAAGAAATCTATTGGAAGCGGTATTAGGCTTGAGAGACAAGAAATAAAACT
>JAJAYU010000407.1 GCA_026786125.1 Chamaesiphon sp. | reverse complement strand
GTGTACGCCGACGGATTGAAGCTGATCGCGGCATCATCCGCAAGCAAGGTGCTGATTATCTTGCTTACTGCCTCCTCGATGCGATCATCGATGGATTTTTTCCCGTGTTGGAATATTATGGCGAATTGATTGAGCATCTGGAAGATGAGGTGATGCTCACACCCGATCGATCTACTCTGGCCAAAATTCATAAAATTCGCCGTGAATTGCTAACTCTCAGGCGGGCTATCTGGCCACTCCGAGATGCGATCAATTCCTTGATTCGTGATGGTAGTCATCTGATTAGTAGTGAAGTTCAGGTCTATCTACGTGACTGCTACGATCATACTATTCAAGTGATGGATATGGTCGAAACCTATCGAGAGCTAGCGACAGGATTGATGGATGTCTATCTCTCCGTTGTGAGTAATAAAATGAATGAAGTGATGAAATTACTCACTGTGATTTCAACAATTTTTATTCCGCTCACATTCGTTGCTGGCGTTTATGGTATGAATTTTAATCCAGATAAATCTCCCCTAAATATGCCAGAACTTAATTGGTATTGGGGCTATCCATTTTGTCTAGCATTGATGTTCACAATCGGTGGTAGTCTATTCTTCTTTTTCTGGAAACGTGGCTGGTTTCGATCGGCAATTTAGTAAATAGTGAGTATGGACGCTTGCGTCCTTTTTTTCCCCAGTCTCCCAGTCTCCCCGTCCCCCAATCTCTTATGATCCCTCGCACATTAGAACTCCTCGACATCGCTTGGGCATTTGGTTTGATTGCAATTTTGATCGCGTTGTTGCAGTGGCAACGAGTGGGAATTGGCGGACAAATGGCTCTAGCTGCTGCTCGATCGATCTTGCAGTTATTGGTGATGGGATTTGGGTTGCAGGTGATCTGGCAACTCGATGATCCACTAGTAACTTTAGGGGGAATTGGTGTATTGGCGATCGCTACGACAATTGCCGCTAATAATCGGATTGGCGACAAAGTTAACAGCTTACTACCAATTTTCGGTGGAGCCATCTTCACGGGGCTAATTGTGGCCGTTGGCTACATAATTTTGGTAGTAATTAGACCAAGTAGCTGGCATCAGCCCCAATATTTATTAGCTTGTGCGGGGATTAGTTTGGGCTACCTGCTCAATAATACGGCGATTGCGGGAGAGCGGTTGATCAGCGAGATTGATCGACATCAAGCCGAAATCGAAACTCGGTTAAGTTTAGGGGCAACTCCAATGCAGGCGATCGAATCTTATCGTCAAATTGCCATTAAATCGGCTTTATTACCAACGATCGATACTTTGATGGTAGCGGGTTTAGTTACGATTCCTGGCTTTTTGGCGGGAGAATTAATCACGAGTGTTCAACCTGTAAATGCGGCTGGATATCAGATTGTAGTGATGTTGATGGTAATGGCAGGTAATACAATATCGACAATTTTGGTAACTAGGGGAATTGCCAATCGTTATTTCAATCAGTATTCTCAACTACAATCATTGGAGTAACGCTATAATTTTAAGATTAAAGTTAATTAAATCTTCTTGGTATGAATACAAGTATCGTCGCTAGGATTATTATTTCTCTAACAATATTATTCGCAGGGGCAAATGTGAATTTTGATCCTGCTGGTGCAGAGACGGTACCAAAACAGACTAGTGATAATCTACCCCAAAAAAATCAACAACAAACCAACAAACTTTTGATTTCAGGTATTCTAAAATTTAAAGCCAAGGATTATCCTGGTGCAATTGCTGAATTTTCTAAAGTGATCGAACTCAATCCTAATCTGGAAAAAGCTTTCTACAACCGAGCAGTTACCTATGATGTATCTGGAAATAGACAACGGGCGATCAATGATTACACCACAGTGATCAAATTAAATCCCCAAAACGTTACGAGCTATTTCAATAGAGCAATTTCTAGAGATAAAATTGGTGATAAAAAGGGTGCTCTCAGCGATTTTGACAGGGTGATTCAACTCGATCCTCAAGCCGTAGATGCTTATCTCGAGCGCGGAAACTTACTCCAGGACGCAGGTGATTTTCAGGGCGCGATTGCTAGTTTTTCAGAAGCTATCAAAATTAAGCCCGATCGAGCTGATTTCTATCTCAATCGAGGCGTAGCTAAATATAGATTAGCCGACAGGCAGGGGGCGATCGATGATTATACTTTAGCAATTAAAGCTAATCCTAATTATAATCTTGCCTATAATAATAGAGCCTGGACAAAAGCAGATCTAGATGATAATAAAGGTGCAATAGAAGATTATAATAAAGCAATTCAGCTTGATCGCAGTTATTATCTGAGCTACTACAATCGGGGGAATATTCGGCGCAGATTTGGTGATAATATCGGGGCGATCAGTGACTATGATAAAGCAATTCAACTCAAGCCTGATTATGCTGCTGCCTATAATAATCGAGGACTAGCTCAGAAAAAAATCAAAGAGTTCAAAGCAGCAATTAATGACTCTACCCAAGCTATTAAACTTAAACCTGATTTTGCAGAAGCTTATTACAATCGTGCTTTATCTCGGCGGGAACTAAAAGACAAGCCAGGTGCAATTAGCGACTTCAAAATGGCAGCTAAACTATATCAAGAACAGGGTAGTAAAAAAGAAGCAATAAATGCGCTCAATTTTGTCCAACAAGTCGAACGACAAAAATAGCCACTTCGTTTCCAGTGTTAAATTAGATATTGAGAGTAGGTAGTGGATAATGAGGTAAAATAGATGATCTCTTCTCTCTCATCTCAATTCACCATCCACCTAATACCATAGGATCTAATCTGATACTGGGAAGGGAGTAGATATCTTGCAAAGTCTGAATCTAGTCTGAACCTTTTGTGTTCGATCGTCAAATGCCTTCCACGCTCAAATTGCCTTGGACTTCGTTAGCATTACTATTTCTGACCGATGCTACTTTTGGTTGGTTGCTCTACGATTGGACTAACAATCGAGAAATTTGGCTGGTAGTAGCTTTTTCGATGGCGATCCTTGGTGCAATGGTTGCCTATCCTAGCCGCAGCATCGCAATGATTTTTGGTGGTTTTTTCAAGACAGATACTAGAGCATTGATTCTGATTATCTTTATAAGTGTTATGTCAGTGATTTTACTGACTTGGCTTCAGTTCTTTGTCGATATTGTTGTGCTATGTGCAGCGGGTTTATTAGTTAGTTTGGATCTAAAAGTTCGGGGGTGGAGTAAGCCGATCAGTCTGTTATTGATTATCGGTTGGCAATTATTCGGATTAAGTGCCGGACTAGGATTTAATTATCTGCACACACATCCACTTATTGATGTACCTGAATATTTTTATGATACTTATTGGCTGGATTTGATCGAGCAATTGTTCAAAAGTTCGGAGTTAAAGCCTAAAATCTAAGGGCTAATCCATCGGCTGGACTTGATGAAAGCGAGCATAATCAAAGAAACGATCACCACTGTCAGAATTGTGGATAATATCTGTAAACCGATGATCGAACAAAATTTCTTCAGCAATATAAACATGTCGAGCAGTAATCGTATAGGCAACTGTCTCATCTACACCACTAATTAATACACTAATATTGGCATGGCGTTGGGCTAAATCCTTGGCAGTCAGTCCATAGAACGGGCTATCTGGATTGATCGAATGCATAATTGTCCAAGTTAAAATTAGACTAGGAGTGCGTCGGCGCAACAATTTAAGTTCGTGAATCCGGCGGATAAAGTCACCCTCTGCCGTGATCTCATCTAGAATCAGATACATCTGGGCTGTAGATTCAAGAATAAAATTGTGTCGTTCGTTTGCAACTCGAAACATCAATGTGGGCTGACGATTGTGAGGAGCAATAATGATAAACTGGCTGA
This sequence comes from Chamaesiphon sp., assembly GCA_026786125.1. Lineage (GTDB taxonomy): Bacteria > Cyanobacteriota > Cyanobacteriia > Cyanobacteriales > Chamaesiphonaceae > Chamaesiphon. The sequence continues at coordinate 5,892 of JAJAYU010000407.1, read as the reverse complement.
ATAGCACCCTGGCAATCGGACGCGAAAATCTTGCAAAAGCCAGTCCTGTTACCACCGCGACTAGCAATAGACTGGCAATCGCTTCGATCGTGACGATCGAATTGGCATAGAATGTCTTAGGATGAATTGCGCCATAACCGATCGATGCCAAGGTTTGAACGCTAAAAAAGAAAGCATCCTCAAAACTCCCAGGTTTTGCGCCATCCAAGCAATCACCACCAACTAGATATGCCAGGGCAAACAAGGTATTGAGCAACAAATAAACTGCCGAGACAATTGCCACAAATCCAATCCAAGGCACAGTCAACAGCAAATGGTAGGGATCTCGCCAATGGCTATACCATTTCCCCGTACCGTGGACGGTAAACCTACCGTCTTTATTCTCAATCCGCACAGTGCGATGACGCTGACGAAGTTTAGTTTTCATAACGATCAATTTAGATGAATTTAGTGAATGTAGTTGAGATAAATAATTTGCCAGTTGAAAATCAATTAATTGAATTAATTTTTGCAGCCAACGATGGTACCGAACCTCGGCTCGATCTTTGGTTAGCAGCTCAATTGCCAGACTTTTCCCGCTCTCGCTGGCAAAAATTGATTGCCCAAGGGCAGGTTCAAATCCATAGTCAAATATCCACCCAGATTTGCACTGACAAGAAGTATAGATTAAAACCTGGCGACAGGTTGTCGGTATCAATACCATCGCCAACGACACTCGATCTGATCCCTGAACCGATCCCTCTGGATATCCTCTACGAAGACGAACAACTAATCGTCGTTAATAAACCCGCCGGAATGGTAGTTCATCCATCGGCTGGACACGATACAGGTACTCTAGTTCACGCCTTACTCGCCCATTGCCCCCTTTCCAGCATCGGCGGTGTTCAGCGTCCTGGCATCGTTCACCGTTTAGACAAAGATACCACTGGAGCAATGGTGGTCGCCAAGACCGATTTTGCCCACCAGCACCTCCAATTACAGCTTCAGGCTAAAACTGCTCGACGCGAGTATTTGGGCGTAGTCTACGGCACACCAAAGGTCGATAGCGGCACGATCGATCTCCCCGTCGGTCGTCATCCAGTTGATCGGCAGAAAAATACAGTGCTACCGATCGCTCAAGGTGGTAAATCTGCTGTTACCCATTGGCAAATCGAGGAGAGACTTCGTAGCTTCAGCCTGCTCAAATTCCAGCTCGAAACTGGTAGAACCCATCAGATCCGAATCCACGCCACCAAAATAGGTCATCCGATCGTCGGCGATCCTGTCTATGGTACGGGTCGATCGATCGGTGTCAAGCTCCCAGGGCAAGCTCTCCACGCTTGGCACCTAGATCTAATTCATCCAATCACAGGCGAACCGATCAGTGCCGAAGCACCCATTCCCGCTTATTTTCTCACCCTATTACAAGTACTTAGAAATCGCTAATTAGGAATTAGTGGATAGTGGATGGTGAATAGTGGATAGTGAATAATGCTTTAGAGTTTAGGCTTTAGGATCTGGGCTAGCAGCAAGTCTCCCCGTATCCTAGTCCCCAGTTTCCCCAGCAAAAACTCCAAAACTAAGCAAGATCAGTTGAGTAAGACGGCGGATCTAGATCATCAAATTCGGCTGCTGGAAGATTATTCGGCGTAATGATCGCTCTGAGCGTATGAAATAACTGAAACTTGGCGTGAGGATTAAGTTGATTGGGCTTTAGATCCTCTGCGCCCTTGAAACTTGCTACTGATAGTGGCTCGGAGCGAAATGGAGGATCTAGCTCTGTTCGCGGCAAGGTTGTGCGCTTATCTAGTGTTGGTGGCTGTAAAGTGGGAATAGCTCGATCGCGATGCGGAAACGGTGCTGACTCTTCTGGATTGAGCTGTTCGCTACTCAACCCGAGAAATTGGATCACTGGACCTGGATCGTCTAATTGTGACAATATTGGTGGGGATTGAACTTCTGCTATATCGCTAATCGTTGGCAAATCTTGGAGAATTTCTCGCTCGAATTCCGGCGGAAAGTTGTAAGATAGCTTGCCAGATCGCTGCCAGCCACTGAGAATACTATCGACAGATTTAATTTTGTAGCGTCCTCGATGCAGAGATTCGACGATCGCTTTGACAATCCATCCTCGATCGTATTGCCCAATCCAAGTCGCAACAACACTATCGATATGCTCATCATCAAGCTCTAGACCATATCGATCGATTATTAATGTAATAAATTGTTGATTAAACTGACTCATGGAAAGCTCGATCCTTGATGCCCCTATCGCGTAATTGACTTTAGAGTTGTTGTAGATTTTCAATCCAATCCCGCTAAAATACTAATAAACAAGTACTATTTATTTAGAACTTTAATCTCCACTAATTAGATTGAAATCACATCTACATATAGTGTTAACTTGTCGAGAAGATCCTAAGTTATATACAGTATATATAGATTTTTGAACTTTAGAGCATCAGTACAGCAGCAAGATCCAAATTTAGTTTATGTATTGATTAAATAATGCCAGGGTTTTTGTGACGAATGTTACATTAACTCATCGAAAATCAAAATAGTAGTTTTAATGAACTAGCTTGATCGAGTAATAGTCACCAAAAATCCCTGCACTTAAAATGTTTTCACCAATTTAAAGACAGGGACGATTTTTAAATAATTTAGTTTCAATCGAAAAGCAGACTGCAATTGAAATTAGCGAACATTGGCAGTTTCGACAACTTTATCGATTAGCCCATAAGCCATTGCTTCCGCCGCTGACATGAAGTTATCTCGATCGGTATCTTTCTCGATTTGCTCCAAAGTTTGACCAGATTTATCAGCCATCAATTGATTGAGCAACGTCCGAGTTTCCAAGATATGCTTGGCTTCGATCTGGATATCCGATGCTTGCATCCGTCCAGTGCCACCCAAGGGTTGGTGGATCATGATCCGTGCATGGGGCAATGCTAAGCGTTTACCAGGGCTACCAGCAGCTAGTAAAAAAGCACCCATTGAAGCCGCTAATCCGACGCAGATCGTCACAACTTCTGACTTGATGTGTTGGATCGTGTCATAGATGGCCATTCCCGCCGTGATTTCACCACCAGGGGAATTGATATAAATATAGATTGGCTTGCTGGAGTCTTCAGAATCTAGATATAGCATGTATGCGACGATCGCATTAGCCATATTTCCATCGACTTCCTCAAACATGAAGATAATCCGCTCGCGGAATAATCGATCATAGATATTGATCCACTGTTCATTAGAACTACCAGGGAGACGATAAGGAACGCTAGGTACGCCGATTGACATAGGAGTTAGGAGTTGGGAGTTAGGAGTTGGGAGTTAGATTGACCTCAATCTATAGAGTCGGAAGTTCCTTCGAGCTTTCCAAGACTCGATCGATTAGTCCATATTCTTTCGCTTCATGGGCTGTCATATAGAACATTCGCTCGCTGTCTTGCTCGATCTTTTCGGGTGTTTGTCCAGTTGTCTTGGAAAACACATCAATGATATCGGTCTTTTTTGACAAGACTTGAGCAGCATTGATGATGATGTCCGAGGCTTGTCCTCTAGTACCTGCACGGGCAGGCATCAAGCCGATATTGGCATGAGGTAGACTCGCACGTTTACCTGGACTACCAGCCGATAGTAGCAGTGTGGCAATCCCCATTGCTTGACCGAGACAGATCGTATATACCTCAGACTTGATATGCTTAATGGTGTCGTAGATCGCCAATCCAGCCATCACCGACATCATCCCCGCATCCATATTTGCCATCCCCGCCGCGACAGGATCGCCAAGAGAATTGATATATAGATAAATTGGTTTGGTATTATCGACTGACTCTAGATATAGCAATGATGACACCATACTATTTGCCAATCCATCGGTAATCGGTCGATCGAGAAAGATGATCCGATCCTGGCTCATTCGCGTGTAGATATTCACCCACTGCCAATAAGTACTCCCAGGAATGTTGTAGGGGACTTTTAAGATTCGATCGATAGACATGATGTAGGGGGATAGGATTGTAGGTTGGGTTGAAGAATGAAACCCAACATTTCTAGATTGTTGGGTTTCGCGATCGCTCTACCCAACCTACGCAGGTTATTTAATTCACAATCCTAAGTCCATTTAAACTAAGACTGGAATCGCAGTTGGTAGATCTTTGGCACTATTGAGAACGATATCGATGATGCCGTACTCTTTGGCTTCGGTGGGAGTCATGTACAACATCCGATCGGTATCTTTGGCGATTTTCTCCGCTGGTTGTCCAGTACTGTGAGCGAAAATATCCAAGATCGCAGCTTTGTTGTCTAGGACTTCTTTCGCCCGAATCTGAATGTCGCTGGCTTGACCCTGTGCGCCACTACGGGGCTGGTTGAGGACGATCGTCGCGTGGGGGAGACTTGCCCGACAACCTTTCGTCCCTGCGGCCAAAATCATCGCGGCTGTGCCCATTGCCTGTCCGATACAAATCGTATGTACAGGTGGCTTAATATAGCCCAGAGTATCGCAAATCGCGAAGGCTTCGGTTTCAAACCCGATCGAGTCGCCTGTATACCAAGATGTCCCAGTCGAGTTGATATAGAAATAAATCGGTTTTTCGGGATTATCAAACTGGAGGTACAACAATTGGGCGATCAACAATTTGGTTGGATCGTAGCCCATCTGCCGTTTGTAGTCATCGGAGGAGACTAAGGGGCCTCCCATGTAGACAATCCGCTCTTTTAACAATAATGAGGGTAAATCTGGGGGTGGAGTCCGGTAGTAGCTATCCCCGCCGCCTGAATATTGGGACTGAACCATATCGTTATTCCACTAGCATCACTTTACATGTATCTATGGTAACTTGTTGGCGACTGGTGAGGATTGTGTTGATAACCGATTATCTGAAATTTAGTTCTTTTCTGATGTTCTCAGCGGTTAAAACCGCTGCTAGTGATGCAAAGTCTGCCTACGCAGACTAAAAAATCTAGTTCTTTTTCTTGATCCAGCTAAATATCTGTGCGACTGTCAGCTCGATTGTTGCGGCAAATGCTGGTACTGGGAGAAGGGTAGTAGGCTCATCGATAATTTGGAAAGTGCGATCGGGCATACATATAAAGATAGATCGATCGTTAGGATCGATTAACCAGCCCATTTGTGTTCCATGAGCCAAACAGTGACTAATATTCTTTAGAACCCTAGTAGTACTTTGTTCGGGAGAAAGTATTTCTATAGTCCAATCAGGTGGAATACTAACGACATTTTGAATATCCCCATTCTCATCATAAGAAATATTAGCCTCTTCAAAAACCACCACATCAGGCACAACAGCTCGCCCTCCAAAAGTACACCGAAGTTCGGGAAAGGCTTGAGCTACCTCTGTTTCTCTCCACGCAAGAGTAAGTTCTAAGAACAAACGACCCTGAATAACACTATGTTGAGTTTGAGGCATAGGTTTCTGAATAACTTCACCATCGATATACTCACTAGCTGGCTTCGTATCTGGCAGCTCCAAGAACTCTGCTAGGGTGATTTGTCTAACTGGTGTCTGAACCATTTGTGACATGCTCCAAAAGTCTTACTTATATTATGCCTCAAGGCTCGATGTTGCCAATTGCCCTCATCGTAGCCATCTTAGAAGGCGAATACGATTTAGGCTGGTCTCGCGACAGCGATGGTTCTTTTGACCTTATCGCTGACCTCTGGGGCGTTACCAAAAAGCACAATCAAACTGAGTCGAGCAATTCGATCGACCAAAAATACATCGTGGGCAATGCCCATCTTCTAGAAGATAAATCTAGCTTAAGTTGCGTGCACCTTTTCCTCGATTACAGTCTCTGCAAAGAGTCTGTAAATTATCAGGGTCATTACTCCCACCTTGAGAAAATGGGAGAATATGGTCAATTTCTAGACTAATTTCTTGAGAAGTTCGACCG
>JAJAYU010000406.1 GCA_026786125.1 Chamaesiphon sp. | reverse complement strand
TTGGTTCCTTTTAATACGTCAGCTAAGGGTGCGGACGCGGCAAGTTTGTTATTTGTCGATACAGCAGGTGCTGCAAATGTGGGGGCAATTGCTACCGATACACAGGTAAAGATCGACCCTAGTAGTAAGGATACAATCCGACCAGTCTGAGCAAGCTTGAAATTAGATGGTTGTTTATTTTGATTCATGGTTTCCCTAGCGCACTCCTCACCGGAAAAGTTGTCAATTTACATTGTACTGTAAATTTCCGGATCGAGAGAAATTAGTTGTTTATTGTAATTTTACAAGATTAATGGTCGATTTTGAGTCAGATTGTTTTATCGATCGATTGAACTCATATATGGTTCAATTCAATACTTATACATTCTAGACGTTGAATCGATTTACCTGAGCCTCAATCATTACAAGTTCAGATATTTGGCTGAGTACATTTCCTCAAAACAAATATATCTTAAGTGTATTGACAAAAGTTTTACCAGCAAGGCTCAATTACTGAAGATTGATCGAGATAGTCTAGGTTTTAGATTGCTTCAATAGATCGGTTGCTAACCTCTTACACTAGCATACAATAATAATTGCAATCCTACTGGTAAAGGTCAGAAATCGAGTTTAAATCTCGATTAAAATATTAATTTTCAACTTGTTAAAAACCGTCGATCGTGTCATAATCTTATGTCCACTAAAAGCCGATCTTTGTTGAGTATTGAAGCTACTGCTGCGACTCTTGAAAAAAGTGTAAATGCACTTTCCAATTATCAGAAGTATACAATCTTGACGTTCGTAGACATCAGTTTGTTCCTAACTTCGATTGGAGCTGCGATCAGCTTTGAGTCTGGATTTGACAATATGCCTACGGAAATCTGGGGCGCAGGTATCTTTGTCGCGATCGAAATCACTGTCAAAATTGCCATATTCTGGGCTTTTAGCATTTACCAACAAGTACTTCGTTACACGGGCGGCGAATTCATCTTCACAATTGTCAAAGCTGTCATTGCTAGTTGTATCTCGATTGCGGCGATCAATAATCTATTTGATATCTCTACAATGCCAGCTTCGGTGCTACTGAGTGACGGGATGCTGACACTGATTCTAGTGATCGCCTTTCGCCTGAGCGTGCGACTGACCCTAGGCAAAATACATCAGATCAACTACCCAGGCAAAGAGACTGGTGGTGTAGTAATCTATGGAGCTGGTAGTGCTGGTTGTATCCTTGCCCAAGCCTTGGCGGGAGAGCGCAACAAAGTCTTGGTCGGCTTTATCGATGATAGTCCCTACCTGCAAGGTCGGAACGTCCAAGGCACGAAGGTTTACGCCCCAGGAGACTTAGTTAAACTCAAGTCAACGATTGGGTTTCAAGAAATTCTACTTGCCATGCCGTCGATCGAGGGTCAACGTAAGCGCGACATTCTCCAGCAACTGCAAATTCTCGGTGTACCCATCAAAACTGTACCGAGTATCAATGAGATCTTGAGCGGTCATGTATCGATTAATAAGGTACGGGAACTGGATATCGAAGATCTATTAGGCCGAAAAGTAATCGCTGCTAATCCCGAATTACTCGAACATGATATTACCGATCGAGTCGTATTGGTCACTGGTGGTGGTGGATCGATCGGATCGGAACTCTGTCGGCAAATTGCCAAACAACAACCAAAGCTGCTGATTGTCTATGAGCTACATGAGTTTGCACTATATCAAATGGATATGGAACTGAGCGAACACTATCCACATCTAGCCAAAGTTGCTTGTTTGGGTTCGGTTACTGATGCTGCGGCACTGACTACGGTACTAAGAAAATATGGCGTAGATACGATTTATCACGCAGCCGCCTATAAGCATGTACCGATCGTCGAAGCCAATCCGATTTCTGGGATGAACAACAATATCGGTGGTACACTAACTGCGGCTCAATGCGCGATCGATTGTGGTGTAGATAAATTTGTCTTAATCTCTACTGATAAAGCCGTCCGCCCGACTAATATTATGGGTGCAACCAAGCGCGTCGCTGAATTAGTCCTTCAGGGATTAGCCGATCTGCCCACTCACAAAACTTGCTTTACGATGGTGCGGTTTGGCAACGTCCTCGGTAGTAGTGGCTCTGTTGTACCTCGCTTTCGCGAACAAATTACTTCTGGTAAATCAATTACCCTGACCCATACAGATATCACTCGCTACTTCATGACCATTCCTGAAGCTGCGACTCTAGTGATCCAAGCAGGTGCAATGGCCAAAGGCGGTGAAGTTTTTCTGCTTGAAATGGGTGCGCCTGTGAGGATCTATGACCTTGCAGCTCAAATGATCCGCCTACACGGGATGGAACCCCACAAGGATGTCACAATCGAAATCACTGGATTGCGTCCTGGTGAGAAAATCCGCGAGGAGCTATTAATTAATTGCGATGCAGCGATCGAAACTGGACATCCCAAGATTTTTTGCGCTCGTGAAGAAAAGTTAGCCTGGAAGGATCTTGCCCCTCAACTGACTAGACTACTGGATGCTGCCGCTGAATCTGAAGTCAGCGAATGTGTAGCTGTGCTCTATGATTTGGTGCCTGGATACAACCCAACCGGACAATATGCCAAGGTTAAGGAAGTTTTGACTGTGTAGAGATTAATCAGCGGTTAAAACCGCTGCTAGTGATGCAAAGTCCGCCTACGCGGACTAACACGAGAGCAGGCGGTAATAAAAAATAGATACTCTATTGAGAGTATCTATTTTTTATTTGGTATTTACCTAAACAGACGGGAATGCCCCCATCCATAGCCGTACTCGATTAGCGGCGGGAGAATGTCAATCCTGAATTGATTCCTTTCTTTGAGAGAAGCCCCATGTAAAAATAATTGCCACCAACCCGATCGTCAATTGCTCAGGAATCTCCAAGCTGGGATACAGAACGCGGACAAGCAGCTTGATCCCAACCAAACCTACCGCTACATAGCCAGCATCTTCGAGGTGAGTGTATTCATCCAACCAGCGAATGAATAAATCGGCCATAAACCGGAGTAAAATAATCCCGATCGTTGCACCACTAATCACTAGCCAAGTATCTGTTGATACAGCAATTGCTGTCGCAACACTGTCGAGGGAAAATGCTAAATCAGTAACAGCAATAATCGGAATCACTTGCCACAGGGAAGTATACTGAGGGCGTTGTTTTTCGCCGTCTTCCCCTTTCTCGGCGGTAAAATACTGAAATGTCAGCCACAGTAGATACGCAGCTCCTAAGACCTGAAATTGCCAGTAGCGAACTACCCAAGTAGCGGCAACAATCAGTGTCATCCGCAGGATGTAGGCAAAAAGTAAGCCGAGGTTTAAGGCTTTGGGACGGAGGGTTTCATCAACTAAGCCTTGGGAAATAGATGCGAGGGCGATCGCATTGTCGGCGGATAGTACTGCTTCTAGCGCGACGAGAACTAGGAGGAGAACTGGTGTAGACATTCCAATATCTACTGGTAATTCGATCGGTTTGTCTATCATCGATAAAATGAATGAGGATGGGCAACAATTAAGGCGATGGATGTTTGACTAGCACTAATGTTTAAAAAATTAGTTTGAAAATTCTTGCTGTGTCTATGTTCCAAGCTATTTAACTATTGTACCTGTCAATCGATCCAGACCGCCACAGTCTAAACATCAAAAGAAATATATCTACTTAGGAAGAGCGCATTTATTGAACCTGATAATGTAGGAACAACTCCTGATCGACTTGATCGACACTCAATAATTTCAGTCTGGGGGCTAGCTCTGGCGTAAATCCAACTCCAGCAACCGGACTGGGCGCAGCACTACCACCGTAGATAAACGGACAAATCGTCAACCATAATTCATCAATAAAATTAGCCGCAAATAAACTCGCTGCTAATTCGGCACCACCTAAGAAACAGATATTTTCAACAGCTAATTCTGCTAGCTTCACCTTGGCAGCTTGCCAGTCGATATCCTTACCATCGGCAGTCTCACAAACTAATACCCGATCGAAACTAGTGCGTTCAAGCCAATCTACTGCGCCGATTTTAGTCGTTAATAACCATCGCTCGATCGATTGGCTAAAAAATGGTAGCGTGGGGTCGATATCACCACTACGCGAACAAATAATCTGGGGTGGTTGAGCCGATTTGCCCTGTGCTAGCCGAGCTTGAATCAAGGCTGGATTTGTTTCTACGCCACCGCCCCCATCTTTGAGGGTGCCACTCCCGACTAAAACTACGTCAGATGACATAATTTGCTCCTCCAGATGAGCATAATCTCGCTTTGAGCCAAATGTTGGCGGTGATTTTTTCACGTCCGAGATCTTCCCATCTGCTGTCATCGCTAAAACGAGGGTTGTCTTCATGGCATATTTATTAGTTATGTTCGATCGAGAATCGCTAAAATTAGTAAATTTGTATAATTAGATACTTAATTTGGCGATCGCGAGACTGCGTAAGTATTTGTCTAATCTTAGCATGGGCAATTTGGATGCCTTGGGAAATTCAATCGTCAACACCAGCGACAATCATTCGATCGTCGGGCAGTACCTTTGCAGCTAAACTAGGAAAAGAATCCTCTTGTTATCTTGCCAGCAATCCTCATGCCAGACGATCGAGCCAATCTTTCCCAAAAAAACATCGATCCCAAAGACAGATTGATCTTTGCCCTCGATGTCGAGAGCAGTGAACAAGCACAGCAACTCGTCGAACAGCTTGGCGATGCCGTGACATTTTACAAACTAGGATTAGAAATGTTCATGGGTGGAAAATATTATGAAACGATCGATTGGTTGCTCGCCCGCAATAAAAAAGTGTTTGTCGATCTGAAATTTTTTGATGTGCCCCAAACCGTCGGATCCGCTGTCCGCCAATTGACCAATCGCGGCGTGAGTTTTGCCACGGTACATGGCAATGATGCGATTCTGGCTGCCGCTGTCCAAGAAAAAAAAGAACTAAAAATCCTCGCAGTTACCGTCCTAACTAGTCTTGATCGAAGTGACCTCAACGATCTGGGGTTTGAGTGCGATCCTGAAGCTCTAGTGCTATCCAGAGCCAAGCGAGCACTAGCGATCGGTTGTGATGGTGTGATTTCATCTGGATTAGAAGCCAAGGCGTTGAGAGCCGATCTCGGTGCAAATTTCCTGGTTGTGACACCAGGGATCAGACCCGTAGACAATACCGAAGTAGAACGCGGCGACCAAAAGCGGATCGTCGATGTTCAAACCGCCTTTACCAATGGGGCTGACTATATAGTAGTAGGCAGACCAATTAAACTCGCCGCCGATCCATATTTGGCAGCTTCAGAAATTCAAGCTACGATCGCCGGAATCTTTGCCTAAAAAATATGAGATTAGTTGCGATCGATTTTGAGACTGCCAACCGCGATCCGAATAGTGCCTGTGCTCTGGGCATCGTCCAGATCGAGGATCAGACCATCATCCATGAAGAAATTTTCCTAATCCGACCCCCGTCCTATCGGTTTGAATTCACCAAAATTCACGGCATCATGTGGTCAGATGTCGCTCAAGCCCCAACCTTCAAGCAAGTCTGGGCACAAATTTCGACCAGGATCGAACGCGCCGATGCTTTAGTTGCTCACAATGCTAGTTTCGATCGACGGGTACTTCATGCCTGTTGTGACTTCTATCAGATTCCCCCACCCAAACAAAAGTTTATCTGTACCGTCGCCCTCGCCCGCGAGCGGTGGAATCTCTATCCCACTAAGCTCCCCGATGTCTGTAGGCATCTCAATATTGAATTAGATCATCATCAAGCTCTCTCTGATGCCCGTGCTTGTGCCGAGATCGTGATTGCAGCTGCTGTTGTAGGTCTGTAAGTAGGATGAGTGTGACCAGCAATCTAGCCCAGCATTTCGCACTATTGTTTATTACCACTAGAATCGATGAGGTAATTTTCCCATCAATTCTAGGCGGGTAATTTTCTCTAAATACTCAAGCGTTGATAAATCTCATCGAGGTGCTTGAGATGTTGGGTGGGATCGAAACAATGCTCGATCTCGGCTGGGGTGAGATGCTCAGTCACGCGGGGGTCACTGGCGGTTAATTTGTGGAAATCTCCACCTGGGACATTCCAGACAGCCATCGCATTGGATTGAACGATCGAGTATGCTGCTTCTCGATCGAGTCCTTTGCCCACTAGAGCTAATAAGACTCCCTGGCTGAAAACCACCCCACCATAGCAGTTGAGGTTCCGTGCCATGTTTTCGGGGTAGATCAGCAGATTTTTGATCAGGTTGGTGGTTTCGACCAACATGAAATGGGTGATGATACAGGAATCAGGCATACATACCCGCTCGACTGAACTATGGGAAATATCCCGTTCGTGCCAGAGGGCAACGTTTTCGAGGGCAGCGATCGCATTCCCGCGCAAGATCCGCGCCATCCCTGTTAAACGTTCTGAGCGGATCGGATTGCGTTTGTGGGGCATTGCCGAAGATCCTTTTTGACCTTTGGAGAAGAATTCTTCTACTTCCAAGACATCGGTTTTTTGGAGGTTGCGAATCTCAACCGCGAACCGTTCCATACTCGCGCCGATTAGGGCTAAGACTTGGGCGAATTCAGCATGAATATCGCGAGAGATGACTTGGGTCGAAGCTGTGTCTGGAGTCAATCCTAGCTTCTGACAAGCGATCGCTTCAGCGCGTGGTTCGATATTTGCGTAAGTACCCACGGCACCAGAAATCTTGCCCACCGCAATTGTCTGGCGGACTCGTACCAATCGATCGCGATTCCGCAACATTTCAGCCAACCAACCAGCTAATTTAAAGCCAAACGTAATCGGCTCGGCGTGAATCCCGTGAGAACGCCCGATCATCACCGTAT
>JAJAYU010000405.1 GCA_026786125.1 Chamaesiphon sp. | reverse complement strand
CTTATGCCAAAGAATAAAAGTATAAGCACAGAACACTAAGATAAAATGGCGGTGGAGACTTCTAATATCTCTAACTTGATATTCACTAAAACCCAACCATCCTTTAGCTTCTCGGTAGAAAACTTCGACCCAGTTTCTTTGTGAGTATGTACTGACCATCCATTGAGATGTTGCTTTTGACTCCTCAACATTAGTCATAAGATAGTCAACATCCGTAGCAGCTTCCAAAGAACTTGCATTGATGACAAGGGGCCAAAGTTCTTTCTCCTTCCAAGCTAGATATTCTCGCTTTAAATGTCTTGACCCATACTAGTTTCTTTTTACTTAATTTTAATTCTATCTGGTCTGTATTGTCCGATGATAATGTTTTCGCTATTTCATCCAAGCGGATTTCTACTTCGGCTTCTTCTACTTTAATAATTACCTTTCGATCTTTTGCTACTCTACCCAAATATTTCAGCTTTTTCTGCTCTAACTCCTTTACTTATTCTTGTTTGGCTACATTTGTTCATCACCTTCAACCGTCGTTCGTTGATTGCACTGACTGACCACTCTGCTTCTGTTAGAAAGTGATGTATTCTGTTGTAAATTACTCCCACCGCATTATTTGCCATTTGAGTTAGGTTCTTTCGTTCACTTTCACCTAATAATCTACTAATGTAGTGCATGAAGCCACTAGTTTGTGCTTTCGTCTTGAAGCAATCATCAAATCTCGCACACCATCTCTCAAAGCATGGTGGCATTGCTGCTGGGGTTGTTTCTCTCATTTGAGTACCCTCAATGTGAAACTCTTATCTATTAACCATCATAGCTACTTTATCTGGGGTTTTCGTTAAAGTCCCACTATCCCAAACTCAGAGTAGTAAAGCCGATTTTGGCAAGAAAATCCCAGGGTGAAAGTTGAGTCTGAAAGGCACTAACGATCGTTGGAATCCCTAGACCGATATACTTGGTTGTACCGACTAATTGAATGGCGATCGCTACTAATCCACCCCCAATCAACGGGCGCAACGGTGGATAACTAATCTTCGTTTTGAAATAATCGCTGATTTGATGTGACAAGGTGGCAAATACCCACGCTGTCAGCCCGAAGGCAATTCCGGCAACAATTGCGGTTAGAATGCCCCAGATCGTCAATGGAGGGACAATCGGGACACGATAGACTTGACGATGTAGTCCCCATGCTAAAGTAATTCGATCGCCAATAATTGCCGTCATCAAACAGGGAAATATTCCATTATGGCGAAAGCTCCCAACGGTTAATACTTCCAGCCCGAATACCATCCCCCCTAGCGGCGTGCCAAATACCGATGCAATTCCACCACTAATTCCCGCCATCAGTAGCATCTTTCGATCTCCAGCGTCTAATCTCAATAGTTGTGTTAATCTATCGACTATTGCTACTCCCATCTGCACTGCAGTACCTTCACGCCCGGCTGATGCGCCGACTATATGGGCGATTGTCGTGCCGACTAATACTAGGGGTGCCATCTGCCAGGGAATTACCTGGTTTGGATCGTGAATCTCTTCTAGGATTAAATTATTACCAGCTTCGACACTTTTGCCCAGATAATGGTACATTAGCCCACTCACCAACCCGCCGACAGGTAATAACAGTAATAAACTATGGGTTTCCCGCGACTTGGTTGCCCAGTCTAATACCCCAAGCAAAGCTGCTGATGAAGTTCCGGTGAGGATCCCCAACGTCACGCTAATCGACAGCCACTTGACTAGATTAAAAGTAGCTCGGAGCCAATTCGCTCCAACTAAGTGTCTATTTAGGAATTGATTCCATTTTCCCATATATTTTCGCGATCTCCGAGACGGGAAATGATCGAAATCGATCTCCAACAGGGAATAATTATAATAGCAAAAAGCTAGCGGATAGGGTTGAGAATGTTTAACTACACCTTATATTCGGGCGCAAATCTGTTCGGACTGAGCATTAACGCCAGAATGAGACTATTATAGATCGAACATTTAGAATGTAAAGCTGTCACTCTAGATCTAGAGCTAGATCAAAATCTGATTTGAGTAATCTGCAATTTTTAGGAGTAATAAATCACAATGCAATCACGCGCAGTCAGAGAGGGTTCAGTTGGATTGATGCTCATCGCTGGATTGGGAGTCTTTGGCGCGATTTTCTTGTGGCTCAGAGGGATGACTCCTGGCAACCAGACGTATAATGTGATCGCTCAATTCGATCAAGCACCAGGCGTTCAGCCTGGTGGTGTAGTGCGGTATCGGGGGATTCGGGTGGGTAAGATTGCCAAAATCGAACCAGGTGTGAATGGGGTTGCGGTAACGATGCAGATGGACGATCCTGGCTTGATTATCCCCAAAGATGTGGCGGTAGAAATTAGCCAAACGGGATTAATTGGTGAGCCAGTTGTCGAGATTACGCCGCGTACTAATGTGGCAATTAATGCGAGTGCGCTTGCTAAAGCGTTGGATCCTAAATGCGATCGGAATTTGATTCTTTGTAATAATACCAAGGTTGATGGTCAAATTGGGGCGAGTTTTAATGAATTGCTCCGACGGGCGACAAAATTGGTTGAGCTGTATAATAATCCTGAAGTAGTTAAAAATATTAATAGTACTCTGATTAAGACTGGAGCTGCGGCTGAGGATGTTTCTCGATTGAGTAAGAGTGTTGATAAAGTCAGTAAAGAATTTTCTAGCTTACCAAAAACTGTCGAATCTGGTTTGAATACTTTGTCAGTCAAGGCTAATACCTTAACTGTATCACTCGATCAAACTAGCAATAAAATTGGTAATACTGCGGATAAGTTTAACACTACTGCCGAACAATTAAATACGACTGCGGTAGAGTACAAAAAGCTAGCTATATCTGTCAATGGACTGGTATCTGAAAATCGTAAGACTTTTTCATCTTCGCTCACTAATTTTGATAAGCTAAGTGTTGATCTACGAAAAACAGTCAACGAACTCAATCCCTCAATTACGAAACTCAACTCCACATTATCAAAAATAAATTCCGATAAATTAGCCAAAGATTTGGAAGCTACCCTGAGCAATGCCAATCAAACATCACTTAATCTCAAAAATGTGACTGCTAATCTCAATGATCCCAAAACTTTGTTGATGTTGCAACAGACATTAGATTCAGCTCGAACAACATTTCAAAACACTCAGAAAATTACTGCTGATATCGACGATCTGACAGGAAATCCAGAGTTTAGGAGCAATCTGCGTAATCTAGTTAATGGTTTGGGCAAATTAGTTTCTTCCGCCGAGCAACTAGAACAGCAAGCTAAATTAGCACAATCGATCGAACCCTTAGGTAAATCACTCAGTTATATTAGTAAGTTACCAGATCCAGCAACTCCTCGGATTACTGTAACTAAAAATTCGATCCGTCAAACTATTGACAGTAAGAGCAAACCATTAGCTCTACCACAAGCTCCATCGGACAGTCAAGCACCATTAATCACTATTCCCGATCTCGATCAGAATCTCCCAGTCGATCCCAATCCTCTCAATCCCTAACTTACTCCTTTTCCTGTGAAAAATTAGATATCTAGTGTGGAGGTGGATAGTTCGGCTACGCTCTGCTAAGGCAGACGCTACGCGAACACTACAAGTGGTGGATGGTGAATCAATACTGTTTATTTATTGGGTGGAAAGGGAGTATCTAGTGACGAGCTGATTTTCCTGTGTTAAGGTTGGATTCAAAGCTATACCAGCTTAATTTACAAGGCTCAGTCGAAATCCTCAAATCGATCGATCCAACTAGTCCCGAATATAATTTAGCCGCAAAAGTTTTACCTGAGTACGAACAACAGTTAACAAGTGCCAGACAAAAAGCGGCAAACTTTATTAGTAAACCAGCTCAAAATCTAACAAGCACCAATCAAATAACTAGCTCATCACGATCTACCTTATGGATTATTAGGTCACGATGGCTATGATATTACAATCAAAGAAAGCTCGATCGAATTTCGCAAACGCTAACATTCGATCGAGTAACTGGATTAGAATGGTCTAATTGCCATCCTGCTGCACTTACTTAATCTATGGCTCGGAAATCTACAGTCTCACGCACCCGTAAACCTGCTAGCACCGTTAGCGTCCCAGCCGCTAGCTCCGATGGGCTAGCCATCTCCGATCTCCGCATCCGCTTAGAATTCCTAGAGCGGGACAACGAAAAACTGCTCAAGCAAATCGAGAAAAAGCGGACAGAATTGAGTAATTTGCTCGATCGAATTCGCGAAATTGGGGTGGAAGTAGCTCAACGAACCGCGCCAATTATGCAACAGCTTTTAGATTTGGATAGCAAAATTCATGCTATATTTACCGAAATCTTTAATGGCCGGAAGTTAGGCAAACAAAGTCGTAAAAGTATTGAGAAGATTTATTATACCCTTCAGATATCAGGATTGATTAGCCCTAGTGGTCATCTTTACCAAGATGCTGATGATTCAGACGAAGATCCAGCCGATGGCGATGAGTGGGATCAAGAAGATTTCTTTGGTCATAAATCTCGATCCTCACCTTTTAATGCAGAACCAGAACCACCTAAGATCGATCGAGATGAATTAAAGAAAATTCGCCAAATATTCTTGCGATTAGCAGATGTTTTTCATCCTGACAAAGTACTCGATGGTGAGAATTGTGAATACTATACCGAAGTGATGAAAGAAGTCAATCAAGCTTATCAAGCTGGGGATTTGGCTAAATTACTGGCGATCTAAAAACACCATCAAATGGGCGAAACTATCGATCGCAATAGTGAAGACGACTTGACCCGCAGATGTGCGCGGATTGAACAAGAAAATGAATTTCTCAATAGCCAATTTGCCAATCTCAAACAAGAACTCAGGGAAGTAAAAAACACCCAACAAGGATCGGCTGTGGCTGAGTTTAAGAAATTAACTAAAGCTGGTCTAGATCCGATCGGTGAAATGATGGCAGAAACCGAAGCACAAGTTCAAACGATCGCTGAAATTCATCAATTTGTCTCTGACTTCCGCGATAAAAGAATCACTATCAAAGATTTTATGAAAGGGCCATCTATCTTTCAACAAATGCAACAAGTTTCGCCAGAAGAAATTCTCAGAGAATTGTTCTCACAATTCTGACCCTGTAAGTCTGTTTGATTTTAGGTGCTTCAGTTCAATTATTGATTCTCCTGCGATAATATCAATAGTTTGATCGCGAGATCGGTCATTCTCCTGCGATAATATCGATAGTCAAACTCCATTGTGGTGGGGTGAGTAAACCAACGAAGAAATTATAATGCGCCTGTCCAAAAGCCTATTTGCCACCCTCCGCGAAGAACCAGCCGAAGCCGAAATCCCCAGTCACAAACTACTTTTGCGGGCTGGGTACATTCGCCGGATTGGGAGTGGCTTGTACGCTTACCTACCCCTGATGTGGCGGGTATTGACGAAGGTCAGGCAGATTGTTAAAGAGGAAATGGATGGAACGGGCGCACAAGAATGTTTGCTGCCGCAGCTTCAACCCGCCGAACTGTGGCAACAATCGGGACGCTGGGATACTTATACTCAGTCAGAAGGGATTATGTTTGCCTTCACTGATAGACAAAAGCGGCAAGTGGCACTTGGCCCCACCCATGAGGAAGTGGTGACGGCTGTCGCTCGTGATTTGATCAAGTCTTACCGTCAACTACCCCAACATCTCTATCAGATTCAGAGTAAGTTTCGCGATGAAATTCGGCCTCGGATTGGACTGATGCGGGGACGGGAATTTATCATGAAGGACGGTTATTCGTTCCATGCGGATACCGAAAGTCTCAAGGCTACCTATGATGATATGCACCATGCCTACAGCCGGATGCTGACTCGCTGCGGGTTGAAATTTCGGGCGGTAGATGCGGATTCCGGTGCGATTGGTGGTTCTGGCTCTCAGGAATTTATGGTGCTGGCGGATGCGGGTGAGGATGATGTAATGTACACAGCGGATGGTAAATACGCCGCCAATGTGGAAAAAGCGGTTTCCCTCGCGCCTGATCCGGTTGCATCAACTTTTACTAGTTGTGAAATTAAGGAGACACCAAATACTAACTCGATTAAGAAGCTAGTTAAATTCTTTGAATGTGACCCGACCTCGATCGTTAAAAATGTGCTTGAGCAGGTAGTCTTTGATAATGGGCTGACTGTGCTGGTATTAATTAGCATTCGATCGGATCGAGATGTCAATCAAGTAAAGTTAACTAATGAACTGGGCAAATTAGCTGTTAATTACGGCGCAAAAACAGTTATTGCCCTAGAGGTACCGGATGGTGTGGCGATCGCCAAATGGGCAGCCAAGCCATTACCATTAGGTTATATCGCCCCTGATTTAGGTGACGAATATATTAGTTCGACTCCAAATGTACATCCCAAATTCCTCCGATTGGTAGATCCCACCGCAGCGAGTTTGACCAACTTTATTACAGGTACAAACGAAGCCGAAAAACATGTAGTCGGTGCGAATTGGCATACTCAATTTAGCCTACCGCCCATTGTTGATATCCAAAAAGCCCAAGTCGGAGATCGTGCCATCCACGATCCGAGTCAACTAATCGAAACCGCACGGGGGATCGAAGTCGGACATATCTTCCAACTCGGCACCAAATATTCCGCCGCAATGGGCGCAACATTTACCAACGAACAAGGCGAAGAACAACCACTGGTGATGGGTTGCTACGGTGTCGGTGTCTCCCGTCTCGCCCAAGCCGCAGTCGAGCAATCCTATGATAAAGATGGCATCATTTGGCCAGTCGCGATCGCCCCTTATCATGCAATTATTTGTGTCCCCAATATTTCCGATCCCCAACAGATGGAGGTCGCAGAACGCCTCTACACCGAGCTAAATCAAATGGGGATCGAAACCATCCTCGATGACCGTGATGAGCGGGCTGGAGTCAAATTCAAAGACGCTGACTTGATTGGCATCCCCTTCCGGATCGTCACCGGACGCTCACTCAAAGATGGGAAGGTCGAAGTAGTCCAGCGCGCTACGAAACAATCTCAGGATATTGCCGTCGAGAGTGTAGGTATGAAGATTAAAGAGTGGATTGGTTAAAAGTTGGGAGTTGGGAGTTGGGAGTTTCTGTTTTACTTATACCCGATTTTCAGACTCACTTAATTTTAGAACTTCTCTATCTCTCCGAACTCCGAACTCCCAACTCTTAACTCCCAACTCCCAACTCACATGGAATTAATCGCCATCCTCCTCTCCAGTATTACCGCCTTGTTCTCCCTAACGGGAGTGGTGGTTGACAAAAATGTCGAAGCAGCAGTGTTGTCGCAAATCGACCGTGCAGAACAACTCCAGGTGCGGGTTGATAATGCGCCAGTCCATCAGATTATCAATGGCAAAATTAATAAACTTCGCATTGCCGGACGGGGGATGTGGGTGACAAAGAATTTGCGAATTGATAGCTTGGAAGTAGAAACCGATCCCCTAGCAGTCAATCTCAAAGCGGTGCAGGAAGATGGTCAAAATCCCCGTACTTCATCGTTGCAACAGCCGATTCAGGCAGGGATCAAGTTGAAGTTTAATGAAGCCGATCTAAATAATTTCTTAAAGTCGCCTGATTCGATCGCCAGATTGCAGAAAATGACTACTAGTACCCTTGGTAGCGCGGGCAATTCCCTTAACAAGGATTACCAGATTACCAATCCTGAAATCAAGTTTATCGGCAATGGTCGATTGGCGATCAGAGCCGAATTAAAAGATCCTGCTTCTGCCGAAAAACTAGCTGTTAAGCTCGAAACTGGTATCAATGTCATTGGCGGGAAAAAGTTTGAACTAGTAGCACCCGCAGCTACCGTTGGCGATACCCTCGTTCCACCATTTATTTTATCTGGCTTGACCACCGGAATCAGCGAACGATTGAATGTAGATATCTTAGAGCAGCGTGGAGTGACTGCGCGGATTCTCCAATTTAAGGTCGATCCCCAATCACTGGAATTAGCAGTCTTTATTAGATCTATTGGTACTAAATAAGTCTTGAATTAACCACAACTCAGGTTTTCAATAACTCTTTGCAAATGAATATAAATCATTTCCCAATCTGGAGTCTACCAGTTAAACTAGTAGTGGGAGCAACTCGATCGGTAATGTCCAAAAAATGATTAACAACTGCTAGCGATCGGATAGTCTCTGCCAACCCTGAGCAAATCATCTCCACCGCTACGATCATAAACTTTTTGACTGTTTTCTTATTTATTGATTCTTAAGAACTTAATTTTAATCATGGAAGATCGAAAATCTATATCTAAAAGTGCAGTTGCTACCATCTCAGCCTTGACTGTCTCAGCGGTTGCGATTGGCAGTGGCTTGGCTTGGTTCACCCTTCACAAGAACCCTCCTGTTGCAACCACACCCAGCACCAGTCCTTCCCCCAACCCAGTTGCCGTAGATCCCGCACAGGTGAATCCGCCGACAGTGGCTTCAGTACCCATCGTCCCCAATTCTACTGGTGTCACGCCTGTTCCACCATCACAACTACCTACCGCCGTCAATACACCTAAAACGCAAACCATCGCTCAAAATCAAGGCACTATCAAAATTTGGCGATTGGATGACAATGGCAAAAAAACTTTTTTAGTATCTCAAGATCGGCAAGATCCTGAACCGAAGACCTCAAATCCAGAGGTGAAACTTCAACGATCTATGTCTACGTTACTTGCCTCGGCAGGTAAGCCAGATGGGAAGCTAACTTCAACGATTCCAGTCGGTACCAAGCTATTGAGCAGCAAAATCTTAACCGATGGTATTCACATCGATCTATCCCAAGAGTTTACCCAAGGGTTTGGCGCAACTTCGATGATTGGTCGATTGGGACAAGTAATCTACACTGCTACCGCTCAAAATCCTGATGCGCCTGTCTGGATCACAGTTGAAGGCAAGAAGTTAGAAGTGCTGGGTGATGTCGGTGTCGAAATCAGACAACCCATTACTCGTCAAACTTACAGCCAAGATTTTCCGATCAATCCAGATCCATCGACAAAGCCTTAGAAAGAGTTGGGAGTTCGGAGTTCGGAGATCTGTAGGTTGGGTTGAAGAATAAAACCCAACACACCCAACCAAAGATCTGGGGATTGAATTGAAATCCAACACACCTAAACTCAACCAGGATTAACGTACATTAATACTTGGCCAAACTCAATTGGTTGACCGTTTTCGACCAATACTTCCATTACCTGTCCCGCTGACTCAGCTTCAATCTCATTCATCAGCTTCATTGCTTCAATGATGCAGACAGTTTGACCGATCCGAATTCGATCGCCGCTAGATGCAAATGCTGGCTCATCAGTGGCTGGTGAGCGGTAAAAGGTACCGACCATCGGTGATTTGATTTCGACCCAATTTTTGTCGATTGCTGGTGCTACGATCTGATTTATGACTACAGGTGACGAACTAGCTGTTGGTGCAGGGGTTAATTGCTGATTGGCATCTGTACTAATAGTAGTAACGGTCGTAAACTGTGGCTGTCCTTGGCTGACAGTGAGTTCAAAATCAGCATTCTTAAGTGTTAATTCAGTAATATTATTAGTAGCGATCGCCGCCAATAATTCATTAAGTTCTTTAAAATTAATGGTCATATTCAGTTAACTTTATATATTATTAGGCGATCAACTTTTAATTGATCCGATCGATTTAAAATCTACTAATCAGCTAATTCAGGTAAAGTCAACGCCATACTCTGACAAAGCTGCTCTCGCTCAACGACTGAGCTGAGAGCCAATTTGGTTCGATCCAACCTGTGAATTTAGCTTTCTCGGCCAACATATTGATCGGTACGAGTATCGATTTTGATTTTTTCACCAATACTAATAAATAGCGGTACTGTCACCTGAGCACCAGTTTCGACAATCGCTGGCTTACTACCACCTGTTGCCGTATCACCTTTCATGCCTGGGTCAGTTTCCGTGACTTCCAATACTACGGTATTTGGTAGTTCCACTTCCATAATTTGTTCACCCCATCGGATGATGCTCACTTCCATCCCTTCTTTGAGGTACTTGAAATTACTGCCAATTTGAGCTGGGGTGAGATTGGATTCTTCAAAAGATTCCATATCCATAAACACAAATTGATCGCCATCTTTGTAGGTGTGCTGCATTTTGCTTTTTTCTAGCACAGCTTGGGGCATCGTCTCCCCAGCACGGAAGGTTTCTTCTACCACGCTACCAGTTTGGACATTTTTGAGCTTTGTCCTTACAAAGGCAGAACCTTTCCCAGGTTTGACGTGGAGAGATTCGACGATTTTCCATACGCCACTCTTCCACACAATCGTTACACCAGGTCTAAAGTCATTACTGGAAATCATGAATATTTCTATTGTTGCAGAGAACTATCGGTATCTTAATTTTACCCTGAAACGACCGAAAACCCCTAACTGCGGCTACGGCAAGCAGATGGAGGATCTGACCTCCAGAAATGCCCATCGTGTTGACTCACTTCAAGACCTTAGGCTATTAAAATGCTACCACCCACTACCTAGACTAATAGATTTTTTTTGATTACAATGGTAATAGGGGACATTTTAGTCAATAATTCGTTAGATCTACCCGATCGCAAGATCCAGTCCAAGACAAGAGACAACTCCCAATACCGCGTTTAACTCACGAGAGCAACGCGATCCAATCATCTGGCATAATGCCTTACGAGGATTAAGAGATTGCTATGGTATCAAGTCCAGTGAAGTCTGAGTGGGATAAAGTTAGTTTTGCTTCAACGCTTTTTCTATGCCCGATTCTTGACGATCTTTTATCAGCAGTTCCGCGTAAATGGTACGCAGAAATTAGGTTAGG
>JAJAYU010000404.1 GCA_026786125.1 Chamaesiphon sp. | reverse complement strand
GATTGACTTGGCGCAATCTTCTCGCCATCAATTGAGCCAGCCGCATTCCAGCTAGCGGCTCAGTCGTAAGTAGTCTGACAAAATCTTCTGCTGGAATATTTACAATCGTGGCGGGAGTTAAACTCAGTACATCGGTAGAGCGCGGTGCTTGTTCGATTGCCGCCATTTCACCGACGATTTCGCCTCTCCCGACAATATTCAGGGTGATTTCTCGTCCATCAGCGTTATAAGTCCGAATTTTGAGCCAACCACTCAAGACAAAGTAAACTGAACTGCCCCAATCATTTTCTAGTAAGATTGTCTGGTTGGCTGGATGATGGCGAATTGCCGCATGAGCTAGTGCTGGAGCCAATGCTGCTGCTGGTAATTCACTCAAAAATGGGATGCTCCCGATTGCTTCTGCAATTGAAAGATGCACTGGAGATTGAAGATTGCTTTGTCTATGATCCATGATGTCAAGTTCAATATGCTGAGGGTGGACAAGACCTACAGCCCAAACAACGGCGAGGCTTCCCGATCTGGATGGTGGTAAGTGATTACTTCCTTAATGTGCCCGAAAATCGGTCTTCACTACCACTAGTAATTGTTAAACATAGGATGATGAATTTACCCAACTCGATTACACTTTCCCGACTACTCGGTTTACCTGTAGTTGTCTATTGTCTGTACAGCAATAGTTTAACCGTTCGCTGGGTTGGAGTCGCGGTATTACTAGTCGCAGCTTTGACTGATTGGCGTGATGGTTATCTAGCGCGGAAGCTAAATCTGGTCACGGATCTAGGTAAATTTCTCGATCCCTTGGTGGACAAGTTACTGATTTTGATTCCACTACTAATATTAATCGATCTTCATCTAGTTCCGGCGATCGGTGTCTGCCTGATTCTCGCGCGGGAATTGACGATTGCGGGCTGGCGCGTCGGTCAATCTCAGGTTAGTGGTGCCAATATTTGGGGTAAGCTCAAAACAGTTAGTCAAATCATTGCGATCGCGATGATCATTACACCATTATCGATCGAAAGCTGGCATTTCTATGGTCTAGTCGCTTTTTGGCTATCGGTAGCGTTTACTCTCATTTCTGGCTTGATTTATTTAATTCCTGCCAAAGCTCAGATCTAGTAAGGATTTCAGCCACTCATTTTTAGTTGTTATTCGCAAAAAAATTGTTCTGGGCCGATCTTAATATTTCCTTAAGAAAGTCCAGGTTTTTGTTGAACAACTGCTGAAAAGATTGTCCTGTATAAATTGCAGACCTAAATACTTAGAGAGAACCTACCAGAAAACCATCAACCCAACTCACACTTAGATGAGATTTAGCTTTACAATAGGAAATAATAAGTGATGTAACCGATTGGGCTATCAGGCTCGATCGAACCCCAAAATATTGGTGGGAGTACTTGTTTAGGCTTGATTATTCTTGGAGTAAATGATCTGATGGGCTATCTCGAAAAAGTATTAGAAAAACTCAAACAGTGGGCTGGCAAGCTAATCGAAGTATTGCTAGGGCCTGAAATACAGCCTGAACCCGAATTAATTCCGATTCCTGTTGAAGACAGACCTCGCCGCTACAGGTAGTTGCTCGAATTTGAATTATCATGACGATCGTTAACGTAGCAACTCCAGCAGCGAGTCGCAGTTGGGACGTACTAGTCCTACATGGTCCAAATCTCAACTTGTTGGGGTTGCGAGAGCCAGGAATTTATGGTGCGACGAGTTTGGCTCAAATTGATACCCAACTAGTCGAGTTGGGCATATCCTTGAATACGACAGTGCAGTCTTTCCAATCGAACCATGAAGGTGTCCTCGTTGATACTATTCATGCTGCACGAGATCGATATCAGGGAATTGTGATCAATGCGGGGGCATATACTCACACTAGTATTGCTATTCGTGATGCAATATCCGCAGTCCACATTCCCACTGTTGAAGTTCATCTGAGCAATATTTACAAACGTGAACAATTTCGCCACCATTCCTATCTAGCATCGATTGTGGTCGGTCAGATTAGCGGTTTTGGAGCCAATAGTTATTATTTAGGGTTACAAGCACTTGTAGCCCATTTGGAAGGGTTAGTTAGTTAATTGATAATTGATAGTCTGTAGGTTGGGTTGAAGAATGTTGGCGGAGCCTCTCCTTCAGGAGACAACCCAACACTCAACTCAACTATCAACCGCAACCGTTCGTCGAGTTTCCGCAGATATTCTGGCAGCATCAGCCACCCTCAGAGTTCCAAGACTCGACGCAGGCATCACATAATTGGGTTTGCCATCAATCAGATGATCCAGCACCAGTTCCAAATCTTTGGCAAACAATCCCTTCCGCGCACCGAGATCCAAAGGCGTAGAAGTTCCATCCTGAATTAACACCCCTTCATCACCATCAAAGATCAACGCCCCATTTTCCCCATGCACCTCAAACTTGCGGGAATTTTGCCATAAGCCTTCACCCTTACCGTATACGACTTCGCCGATTGTGCGACTATTTTTGAAGCGGAACTGAGCAGTACAAAGACAGGTTTTATAATAATCACCCACACCGCCCCAGTATTGATTATTGCAGTTGATACTCTCGATCGAGCCAAATAAGTCTGTGAAGCGATGGAGCCGCGAAAGTGCCGCACTGAGGGGAAATCCGAACTCAGAGCGATTGAAAGTCCATTTTTCAGGTACAGGTCGGGAAGTAACGATCGTGCTGTAGCGGGCGTAATAGACCTCGCCCAGATGATCTAATTGTTCGCGCATGGTCTGATGGAGTCCACCAAGTAGTTCGATATGTTCGACGTGGAGTAATACTTTTTTGACCTGGGCTAGATCGATAATTTCGGCAGCTACTTGGGGATCGAGGGCGAGTGGATACTCGACGATAACGTGTTTTCCAGCAGCGATTGCGGCGTGGACGATTTCACTGTGATTACTATTAATCGTCGCGACGATTACCATGTCGATATCTGGTCTCTGGAGTAACGTTTGCCAATCAGCCACCGCTAGAGCATTGAAACTTGCAGCGAATTCTGCTGTTCTATCTGCGCTGCGCCCGGAGACAGCGACTAACTGAGTCCGACTTTCAGCAGTGATAGTTTGAGCGCGAACTTTGGCAGCAAATCCTGTCCCGACTATTCCAACGCGGATCGGGAGATTAATTTCTCCATAACTAGCGATCGTAGACATAAGATTTTCTAATATTATAAAGTAATCGAACTAACAACGAAACCGGACGTTGAAAAATATTATAACTGCTGTTCGAGCTGCTGATTCGATCGCCTTAGCAGTCCTGATTTAAAGCCTGAATGTATTGTTGTATAACAATCATAGACGATGACTGATGATTTATCTGGTACGGAGATATAAGTAATTAGGATGAATCCCCGCAATTCGATTACGAATACCATTGGACTTTAGAGATACTTATGGATACAGATGGGGAGTTTTTCCCTTAGTATTCAAATAGAGCTAAAAATTACTGCGACTAGTTGGGCAATCTTGCGACTCGTGGTGATTGACAAAAGCTAAGTGAATAGATACTTCTGAATCCAGATGGATTTGTCTGTATCCGCAATTTTTAAGAGCACTAGAGAGGAATCAATCCAATATGGCAACGTATAAAGTTACTTTAATCAACGAAGCTGAAGGTCTAAACACAACTATCGACGTTGCTGATGACACTTATATTTTAGACGCAGCCGAAGAGCAAGGCATCGACCTCCCTTATTCTTGCCGCGCAGGTGCATGTTCTACTTGTGCTGGTAAAATCACTGCTGGGGAAATCGATCAATCCGATCAATCTTTCTTAGATGATGACCAAATCGAAGCAGGTTATGTTCTGACTTGTGTTGCTTATCCTAAGTCCAACTGCACTATCGTGACTCATCAAGAAGAACAACTCTACTAAATGTAGGATTTGTCTTTGGATTTAAAATTTAGGAGCGCGGGGTTAGCTTAATTCCACGCTCCTATCTTTTTGGGAATGGTGATAGGGTGTGGGAATGTGGGTGTGTAGGAAAAATTAGGATTTTCCAGTCTCCCAGTCTATCTTGAAAAGGTGCTCCGAGTCTTCTACTCCCCTCGCCACCAAGCCAATGGATCGCTCAAAGGTGAATACATCGGCCAATAGTGTAAACTTTGATGATCTGGTGCCATCGATGGCTGGGGAAAGCCTAATCCCAAGCATAAATGACCCAGCACCTGTGCATATGATTGATCGTGACCTGGATAGCCTAAATGAGCGTGAGCATACTCATGGGCGACTAGAGCTAGCCAGTCAGCAGGCTTGACTCTGCCCACATCAACGAGAATTGCTGTTGGGGTGGTATTGATATTGCAAAAGCCATCTAACCGTACCGATGATGAAAATGGTATGGCGAAGATATTGATCGATTTACGTTCAAGCGGATCGAAACAGTCATGACAGGCATTAAGATGAGCTTGGAGCGAGCTATTGACAGCTTCAATCTCCCCGCCAATCCAGTTGCAAATCATGACTCGATCTCGCACATTTTCCATTACATCCAGCATCTGTGGATCTGGTAATAAGAGTTGAACCCGCTGAAGGTATTCAACTCCATTGCGATATGTTTGAGTCTGATTACTAGCTATCACCAACCCAGCGGTGAGAGAATTAAATTAGGGTCTATATTCACAGATTCAGTAACAACAGGATCACTAGTTGAATTTCCTAGCCAGCGAGTTTCGGTACAGAATGTAGCGGTACTAAATCCACCCATCCGCTTCACAGTACTGCTACGAACGCGGACATTATCGCTCGGAAACCAGAACCGCTCCACCGAACTCATGATGTCATATTCAGTGGTCAAAACCAATCCACCATCATTGTCCATCTCGTAATGTCCGATCACCGCGACGATCTCAGCATAGCCTCGATCGCGTAGTAATTGACCAGTATGGGGTTTATCTCGATCAGGTACTAGAGCAAATACCGTCTTCCCTTCATGATTCTCGCCTTCTTGATCCCAACCCATCGAAGCCGCCCAAGTCACACAACACCCGCCGACAGCTAAACTGGGATCGACTTGGTGAGATTCACACAGCTCAATTATTGTCGAATCTATGGCTGCTAATGCCTTCACCTCAATCTCTGATTCTCCCATCTCCGATCGTCTAAATGCCAGATGGTGAGTGATTCGTTTCGATTTCCATCTACCAGCACTGTGCTGAAAAAACTCCATTACGTCCATCATGGGCGGATTCTTCTTGGTAACTTTAGTTTTAATTTTAGCAAGTTTGGGCTAGTTGGGAGTGGAGAGATATTGTAGGTTGGGTTGAAAAATGAAACCCAACGCTCTAGAAATGTTGGGTTCCATTCTTCAACCCAACCTACCCTCTCAATTGTGGTAAAGTTTTGTTAAAATAGAATTAGGGTACCCGCCCGCCTCTTACTACTCCTGGAGAAAATTAATTTCATGCTGCGACTGGAACATATCTGCAAGATTTATCCCACAGGTGAAGTCCTCAAGGACATTAATTGGGAAGTTAAGTCAGGAGATCGAATTGGGTTGGTAGGAGCCAATGGGGCGGGTAAATCTACCCAAATGAAGATTATCGCTGGGCAAATTGAACCCACCAGCGGCGAAATCATCCGTCCGAATAGTCTGAATATTGCCTACCTCAACCAAGAATTTGATGTCGATCCGACGCGGACTGTCAAAGAAGAATTGTGGCAAGCATTTGGTGAAGCCAATCGAGTTCATTCTCAACTTAATGAAATCCATCATCAGTTAGAGACTGCTAGTGGTGACGAGCTAGATATTTTACTCAATCGGATGGATAAATTCCAGCGATTGTATGAAGCCTTAAATGGTTATGCACTCGAAGCTGAAATCGACAAGATTTTACCAGAAGTGGGGTTTGAATTAGAAGATGCCGATCGATTGGTAAGTGCTTTTAGTGGCGGTTGGCAGATGCGGATGAGTTTAGCCAAAATATTGCTCCAATTTCCAGATCTGTTACTACTAGATGAGCCGACAAACCATTTAGAT
>JAJAYU010000403.1 GCA_026786125.1 Chamaesiphon sp. | reverse complement strand
GGTTTATCGGCGGCTTTCATTTTTTCAAACGAGATCCCCTTGCCAATTTCGGTGTGATACCAGGCTAAACCCATGAAAAACCGCTGGGGATATGGTCCCCGCTCGATCGTGTCGTCCATGTTTGATTCCATTGGTAGCCAGCCGACTCCAGGTACATAAAACTCCAACCAGACATGGTTAAAATCGGGCTGAAGGGGCATGTTTCGGCGATCGGGATATGCAGGACATTTATACCGTCCGATCGTCCGACAAGCGATTCCATTCAGGCGGGAGAGGGCGAGGAGAACTCCTACATATTCTCCACAGGAGCCAACCCCACGAGCAAGAGCGACATCGGGGGTGTCAATCCGAGGCTGGATGCCATAGGAAAGCCTATCGTAGACATAATTACGAATCTTGAGCATCTTCCGCAGCACGTTCGTTTCGGTGCCAGCGGATTCTTTGGCTGCTTGGCGCATTGTTTCGGTATCCATTGCTAGATCATCGTCATCGACTAAATATTGTGCCAATTCACTGGGCAGGGTGAGACTATCATCAATATCGGCGGGAGCGAGGGAATATTTGAGTCCGTACATTTCGATCACGGCTTTCCAGCCAATTAAGCCGCCTTGATGGGGATTGATTCGATCGAATTTAAAGACTGCTACTTTTTGTCCTTCCTTTTCTTCGATCTCAAATTCCTGTCCGATGGGTTCAAACTGGCGCACCTGCTGACGGAGGGTATCGGATGGGAGCGCAATTCGCCACTCAACATTGTTTAGGGTGACAGCTTCGAGGGGGAGCAATTCTTCGACGTAGGACATTTCCACCAGGAAGCCGTTAGAGCGGGTGTAGTGGGCAGTAGGGTTGTGGTGGATGTAGAGGGGATGGATGAATGTTCGATCGCGGAATGTCAATTGATAGGGCGATTTAGCATTAGGATCGTCGCGAATGTAGGGTTCTTCATCGGCATAAGCAACATAGCAAGTCGGCTCCTCAGCTCCAGGCGCGTAAAAGGTAATCCCCGTTGGAGAGCTAAAGGGTGTGAGCGCACTGAATTTAATCACTCCAGTGGTACGATCTAGACAGTAGACGGTTTGCTCGGCTCGATCGCATACCCACAGCGCATCTTTATTCACCGTTAGAGTTTCCGTCCCCACTCCAGGCTGGGGGATCTTATCCACCAATTCGCCCGTGTTTTGATCAAACGCATGAATATAGCCAGATTTCTGACAACTCACATATACATTTGACTCCCAGACAGCAACCCCCGTGACTGGATAGGGCAGACGAGTAAAGACAGTCGGTGCGAGAGTTTGACGATTGCACGATAGTACTTCCTGTCCCTTGGCATACCAAAATGTATCTTCCCACAGCGTCAAACCTGTCGCTCCAATCCAGTCGGAAACATGATGCGGATTGAGAATAGTTGTATTATTGGTATCTGGATTGATCGAAACCAGATATCCGCGCACAGTATCGATCGCAAGTAGTAGTTTGCCATCAGCCACAAGTCCTGACAGGGCATACAAACCGATCGGTAGAATGGTGGGATGTGGTGATAGTCGATCGGATAATGTGCCTTCAGACTTGATCATGATGTCGATCGAGATATTTATCAATTCAGTATAGCTCCTAGTATCAAGAGCTGAATCGATATCAGCGTCAAATTTTAGGGTTGACTTCGATCGTTTAGCTAGAGAGAATTACGCGAACTTTTGTCACCCATGATACATTAGAGCAGTCTAACCTATGACTAGGATTAGGGTAGTGGATTGCTCAATCCAAATATGTAGCAAAAGTATCACGGCAAAGGATACAGCGTGTAATGAAAGTTATTTATGACCCAGACAAGGATATTTTACAAATCACTTTCATCGAAATGACTGTTGAGGAAACGGCTCAAATTGCCCCAGGCTTGGTTTTAGACTATGACGGTGATGGCAATGCGATCGGTTTGGAAATTGCCAATGCCTCAAAGAAGATGGATAATCCACGGGCTATTTCATACCTGGTGGGTGAAGCCAATGTAGACAAGCCGCAAATTAAAAGTTGTAGGATCTAGCCACCTTGGTAGGGGTAATTCATGAATTATCCCTACCAAGGTGGCGTAAACATTTTGTAGCCTTGGAGTTGATGCGTAGATCTACCCACCCCACCCTGCGGGCACCCCTCCAAGGAGGGGATTTTCCACTGTCCCCACTATCCCCCTGAAATATGACTGATAAAGTACTAATTCTGATGTGTGCGCCCCATCATTATGATGTGGATTATGTGATTAATCCGTGGATGGAGGGCAATATTCATCGATCGAGTCGAGATCGCGCCGAGGCTCAATGGGATCAGCTGTACCAAGTATTGCAAACATACGCAACGATCGATCTAGTCGAACCCCAGAAAGGTTGGCCAGATATGGTATTTACGGCAAATGCGGGGTTAATCTTAGGCGATACAGTGGTACTGAGTCGCTTTTTCCATCCCGAACGTCAGGGTGAGGAACCTTATTTTCAAGCATGGTTTGAAAGTCAGGGGTATAAGGTGCATACGTTGCCCAAGAACTTGCCATTTGAGGGTGCTGGTGACGCGTTGATCGATCGAGCTGGAAATTGGTTGTGGGCGGGTTATGGCTTTCGATCGGAACTAGATTCCCATCCTTATTTAGCCGAGTGGTTGGATGTAGAAGTGCTGTCATTACGATTGGTCGATCGAAGGTTCTATCATCTAGATACTTGTTTTTGCCCACTGACCGATGGATATCTATTATATTATCCGGCGGCGTTTGATACTTATTCCAATCGCCTGATTGAATTACGAGTTCCGGCAGAGAAAAGGATTGCCATTGATGAAGCTGATGCGGTGAATTTTGCCTGCAATACGGTGAACATCGACCGAATTGTGGTGATGAATAAAGTCAGTGATGGCTTAAAACAAAGTTTGGCAGAGCGTGGTTTTACTGTTGTTGAAACACCGCTGACAGAATTTCTCAAAGCGGGTGGAGCGGCTAAATGTTTGACTCTCAAAGTAACAGAACCGCATCAAGTCTCACCCCAATCATCTACAGTTCAAAGCCGGACGATCCAACTAGAGGGTCATTTACTCGATTCCGGTTTAGTAAATCGCGTCCTAGATACGATCGTGGCGGGTGGCGGTAGTTTTCAAGTTGCGAATTTCAAGCTGGGCGAACAGCGGTTAGATACCTCTGTAGCGGAGGTAAAGGTTTCTGCTCCCGATTCGATCGTCATGGCGGATATTATGGGGCAATTAATCGACCTGGGTGCAATTGATACCGCTGGAGACATTTCGGATGCTAACCTAGCCCCTGTGACTCAGCAAGGTGTCGCTGCGGATGATTTCTATGCCACGACGATCTATCCTACGGAAGTCTCGATCGCGGGCGAATGGGTTTTGGTGCAGGGACAACGGATGGATGGGGCGATTGCCGTGACGCAGACAGCTACAGGTGCAGTGGCTCGATGTAAGTTGCTGCGCGATCTACAGATAGGTGAATCTGTCGTAGTTGGCAGTGCCGGAATTCGGACTAAACGCACCACTACCACCCTGAAAAAGAGCACCGAAGAATTCAGCTTTATGGGTGCGGGTGTCTCCAGTGAAAGACGGGTAGAATTAGTCGTCGAACAGGTTGCTTGGGATTTGCGCCGAATTCGCGATCGCGGTGGTAAAGTTGCCGTAGTAGCTGGGCCAGTTGTGATCCATACTGGAGGCAGTGAACACCTGAATCAACTGATTCGTGAGGGCTATGTCCATGCCCTACTAGGGGGTAATGCGATCGCCGTTCACGATATCGAACAATCCTTAATGGGCACCTCATTGGGCGTGGATATGCAGCTCGGCGTATCCGTTCACGGCGGACACCGCCATCACCTCAAAGCAATTAACACGATTCGTCGTTGTGGGAGTATTGCCAAGGCGGTTGAGCAGGGTGTGCTCCGCAGCGGGGTGATGTATGAATGCGTCAAACACAATGTCCCCTTTTCCCTCGCCGGATCGATCCGCGATGATGGCCCACTGCCAGATACCAAGATGGATCTGATCGAAGCTCAGGCAGAATATGCTCATCTGATTGAAGGTGCCGACTTGATTTTGATGCTGTCGAGTATGTTGCATTCGATCGGGGTCGGGAATATGACCCCCGCAGGTGTGAAAATGGTCTGTATCGATATTAATCCAGCCGTGGTGACGAAGTTGAGCGATCGCGGTTCGATCGAGTCGATCGGGGTCGTCACTGACGTAGGGCTATTCTTGAGCTTGTTGGTGCAACAACTCAATAAACTAGCGGGATTAGTTGAAAGCTAACGGTAGATTAAAATCCAAGTTGCGATCGTGCTGATTAAATTTAGACTAAATTAGTGGTACTATAGTACTCTCGTACGCTAAGTTAGTCATGGCAAAAAATAGATTGATAGCACCATTTTTAAAATGGGTAGGAGGTAAAAGACAAATAATGCCGGAGATCGAGCAGCATTTACCGAAAGGAATCAAGGTATATATCGAGCCTTTCATTGGTGGAGGTGCTGTACTCTTTCATCTTCAACCAAAAGATGCGATTATCAACGACTTTAATTCTGAACTTGTAAATGTTTATCGTGTGATCAAAAATGATCTTGAACATTTAATTGTAGATCTTCAACAGCACAAAAATGAATCCGAATATTTTTATGAAATACGTGCTTTAGACAGAGCATCAGCATTTGAGCAATTGACGGATGTCGCTAGAGCTTCAAGAATTATCTATCTAAATAAGACTTGCTACAATGGCTTGTACAGGGTGAACAATTCTGGTGAATTTAACTCGCCATTTGGAAAATACAAAAATCCAAATATCGTCAATGAACCAACACTTAGGGCTGTGAATTCCTACCTAAATTCTAATAATATTCGGATCGAGAATACTGATTACGAGACAATTTTGAAAGAAGCTAACAAAAATTCTTTCGTTTATTTAGATCCCCCTTATCATCCTATTTCTGGCAGTGCTAATTTTACTGGATATATCCAAGGTGGATGGAATGAATCCGATCAAATTAGATTAAAAGAAGCTTGCGACAGGCTAAATAAAAAAGGAATTAAATTTATGCAATCTAATTCCTGTGTAGACTTTATCAAAGATCTATACTCAGGGTATCATATCCATATTATCAAGGCTAACCGGGCGATCAATTCAGACGGTGAAAAAAGAGGTGAAGTAGAGGAAGTATTGATCAAAAATTATGAGTGAGTCTAAAAATGATGCAGCTTGGGAGAAACTTTTTGAAAAGTATTTAATATTAGATCATCTTAAAAATTTAGATTACTTCTTGATATCATCTAACGACATAAAAGAATTTCGAGAACCTCGATTGATGGCAAAATTCGACCATCGATCGCAGGTACCCAAAATATTCGAGAATAATAAATTGTCTATTTTACCCGTATCTAGGGGTAATTATATTATTGGTAAGTTTGAAACGTTTCATGATTTCACTCAATCTAAAGATAATGTTGAAATCAAGAAAGTACCCTTTCCTACTTTTATAGAAAGTTTGAATCCTGAAAAAATCACAAGCGAGGCAACTGTAATAAATTGTGCATTTATAGCTGGTATCATTCAAGACTTTACAGGTGAGTCAGACTTGTATTCAACAACAAGTGGCAGAATGAGTTCATCATCTTTTGAATTTAATATCGACTTTAATGATAAAAAAGAGCTGCTTCGAGTAAAGGTTACTAATTCTCAAATTGAGATTGACGGAGGGTATGAAGGCAGTGATTCTCTGATTATCATCGAAGCGAAAACTGATATCTCTAATAATTTCTTGGTAAGGCAATTATTTTATCCGTACAAATTGTGGGCACAAAAAATAAACAAAAAAGTGCGCCCTGTTTTTTTGACGTACACCAACGGTATTTTTCACTTAAGAGAATATGCTTTTCTAGATGACGATTACTATAATTCAATCCAGCTTGTCAATCAGGAAAGATATGCGATCAAAGAAGAAGATGCAATTAATATTGAAGTTATTCAAAAATCTTTAAACAAAGTTTTACGAAGACAAGAGCTGAACATTCCTTTCCCGCAAGCAGATTCTTTTGAACGCATAATTAATTTATGCGAACTTTTGAAACAAAAAATTACATTGAGTAAGGAAGACATAACTCAAAAATATGATTTTAGCTGGAGACAAGCAGGTTATTATTCTGATGCCGCTATTTATTTAGGCTTAATCGAGCGCGATCCAGAAAATAAGATGTCAACTTATCAACTGACAGCGAGAGGAATAAAGTTATTCGAGCTGTCTATTTTTGATAGGAAGCTCGAATTAATTGAGTCGATCTTAGCTCATGAAATCTTCAAGAAGACTTTGGAACTATATTTTGAAAAGGGTGATGTTCCAAGTAAAAAAGAAATTATCGAAATGATGCGTAATACAGATCTGCATAGTGTAAGATCTGACAAGACTTACCACCGAAGATCTTCAACAGTTCTTGCTTGGATCAAATGGATAATAAGTCTTGTCGAAGAATAAATATATAGCCAACGCAACAAATCACGTTAAAATATGTGAATTAGACCCCTGCTAGTTGTTAAACTGGATCAGACTTTAGGTTTACTCAGACTTATGTAAACTTCGATCTTGCTTTCCCACGGTGACATGTATGCTTGACGTAAAGCCCATTCTGGCTCAACAATCGATGGTAAATTCTACCCATTATCCAGTGATGGTGATTGGTGGCGCAGAAGATAAGGTGAATGGCTGCGGCATCTTAACCGCCTTCTTTCAAAGTGCGGGTGGGAAAAAAGCGACAATCGGCATCGTGCCTTGTGCATCCCAAGAGCCGAGTGTTGTTGGCGACAGGTATTACCAAATCTTCAAGGGGATGGATGCTAAACAAGTACAAATCCTGGATATCCGTCAGCCCAAAGAATGTGATGAATTCCGCTGGTTGAATACTTTAGCCGACTGTACGGGAATTTTCTTTACTGGCGGCGATCAGATGCGGCTGTGCGATTTGCTGGGTAGTAGCAAGTTTATGGCAGCTATTCAGGCGCGAATTCAATCTGGCGATCTCGTCTTTGCCGGCACCAGTGCGGGTGCGGCGATTGTCGGTGAACGGATGATTTCCGGTGGAATTAGTGGTGAATCACCGAATCGATCGTTAGTAGATCTAACTGATGGGTTAGGTATTTTTCCAGAATTACTAATAGATCAACATTTTCACAACCGCAATCGGATGGCAAGATTGATGAGTGCGATCGCAGCTAATCCTGATAAATTAGGGATCGGGATCGATGAAGATACCTGTGCAGCGTTCAATGATAATGGTACTTTTGAAGTCCTCGGTAAGGGCACAATTACGATTATCGATCCAGGTAAATTAACCCATACAAATTATCTAGATTCCAGTCAAACTTCACCGCTGAGTCTGCACAATTTAACAGTACACGTCTTGAGTCAAGGCGATCAATATGACTATCAAACTCGCACTGTGATGTCAGCGGATGGCTAAAGATCTATTTCATCAAGTTGTCAAAGATGCACTTGTCAAAGATGGCTGGAACATCACCCACGACCAATTTCCGGTTGACTATGGGGATGTACAGATGCAGATTGATTTGGGTGCAGAAAGACTTTTGGCGGCAACCAAGGATAAAACAATCATCGCCGTAGAAATCAAAAGCTTCGTCAGACCTTCGGCCATTTCTGAATTTCATACTGCTGTGGGTCAGTATCTCAACTATCGACGGGCACTCCGCACTCAAGAACCGAATCGAATCTTATATTTAGCAGTACCTAAGCAAACCTACGATGAATTTTTTCGGCTCAGGTTTATCGAAGAAGGGATTGAAGAATATCAAATATATTTGCTTGTATATGATGTAGAAGAACGGAGCATAGTCAAATGGAAAAAATAAGCAACTATCGCCAAATTATTCAAGATATTCTCACCGCCCATAGCCAAATTCAGCCCGCTTATGGTGAGATTGAAATGGGGCTGCTATTTGATATAAATCGCGATAGATATCAGGTAATTCGAGCTGGTTGGTTACAAAAAAAGCGGGTATATGGGGTGTTAATTCATATCGATCTCAAGGGCGAAACGATCTGGATTCAATACGATGGGACAGAAGTTGGAGTTGCTAATGAATTAGTCGAACAAGGTATTCCCAAGGAGGATATTGTGTTGGCGTACCATTCTGAGTTTATCCGTCAGTATGATGGTTTTGCAGTGGGATAGGATGATCGTCACTTTCACGCCGCAAATACCTCGTCTCTACCGATGTATAGCCTGATAATTTTCGGACAATGTTCGTGCTGATCGAAATGGCATAGACTAGGGCTACCTCGATCGATCAGACCGACTAGTGTATCCGTCAATACAGAATGGGAGATTTGATTTGAAATTTACTTAGATCAGATCTTTTCAGCCACTTGCTAGATTATTGATTTAGCATCACAGGGTAAGATTAGATTTCAGGTTGCGATTGACTTTTGTTTAATCAGCTAGAACTTTCTTCATCATTATGAAAATCCTCCAAACTCAAACGCTGCGCGGCCCCAATTACTGGAGCATTCGTCGATCGAAGCTGATTCTCGTGCGGTTGGATTTGGAGGATCTAGCAGACAAGCCTTCAGATACTATTCCTGGCTTTTACGATAGTCTGGTGGCGGCTTTGCCTAGTCTGGAGGAGCATTATTGCTCACCTGGTTGCAAGGGGGGATTCCTCAGTCGGGTGCGGGAAGGGACGATGATGGGGCATATTCTGGAGCATGTGGCGTTGGAGTTGCAAACCCTCGCCGGAATGCCTGTGGGGTTCGGGCGCACTCGTGAGACGGTGACTTTGGGTACTTATCAAGTTGTGGTTGAATACCAGTTGGAAACGGCGGGGCGGTATGCGGTTAGAGCTGCGCTGCGGCTGTGCGAGAGTATTGTGGAGACGGGGACGTATCCCAATTCTGAGCTGGAAAAGGATTTGGCGGATTTAGTCAAGATGCGGACGGATGCAACTTTGGGCGCGAGTACTGAAGCGTTGGTAAAGGAAGCCCAAACGATGGGGATTCCCTGGATTCATCTGGAGACGTGCGATATTTTTCAGCTTGGTTATGGCAAGCATCAGAAACGGGTTCAGGCTGCGTTGACTTCGCGCACCAATATTCTGGGGGTGGAGCTGGCTTGTGATAAGGAAAAAACCAAGAAAATCTTGGCGGGGATGGGCGCACCTGTGCCGTTGGGGATGACAATTTATTCCTTTGGCGAATTAGAAGATGCGATCGATAGGCTTGGATATCCAATTGTGATTAAGCCGTTAAATGGTAATCATGGACGGGGAATTACGATCGATATTAAGGATTGGGAGCACGCTGGTATCGGTTACGATCGAGCACGAGAGATTTCTAAGGGCGTAATTGTTGAGCACTTTTATCAGGGTAGAGATCATCGAATTTTGGTCGTCAATCATCAGGTGGTGGCGGTAGCGGAACGGGTACCAGCTCATGTGGTGGGCAATGGAGTGGACACGATTTCGGGATTAGTCGATCGCGAGAATCAAGATCCTCGACGTGGTGATGGTCATGATAATATGCTGACCAAAATCGAACTCGATGATTCCACGGCTGAAATGTTGAACAGTCAAGGTTTTAGTCTCAATACGATTTTGCGATCGGATGAGGTTTGTTATCTCCGCGCAACGGCTAATCTGAGTACAGGCGGGATTGCGATCGATCGGACTGATGAGATCCATCCTGATACTGTCTGGCTAGCTGAACGAGTATCACGGATTATCGATCTGGACGTAGCTGGAATCGATGTGATTACCACCGATATTACCAAAACCCTCGCCGAAGTAGATGGCACGATCGTCGAAGTCAATGCTGCACCTGGCTTGCGGATGCACATCTCGCCGAGTGAAGGGGTGGGGCGAAATGTAGCTGCGCCGATTCTTCAGATGCTATTCCCGCCTGGAACGACTACGCGGATTCCAATTGTGGCAATTACAGGTACAAATGGGAAAACTACCACCACGCGACTTATCGCCCATATTTTCAGTCAGGTGTATGATAGCGTTGGCTTTACCACTACTGATGGGATTTATATTGGCGATCAATTAATCGAAAAAGGTGATACTACCGGACCCCAAAGTGCCCAAATGATTCTCCAAGATCCGACGGTGGATGTTGCGATCCTCGAGACGGCACGGGGTGGGATTTTGCGATCGGGTTTAGCCTTCCAACATTGCGATGTGGGGGTAGTATTAAACGTCGCCGCCGATCATTTAGGCTTGGCTGATATTGAAACCATCGATCAATTAGCCAGAGTCAAAGGGGTAATTGCTGAAACCGTACATCCCGATGGTTATGCCGTGCTTAATGCCGACGACGAAAGAGTTGCGGCAATGGCCAAGGATGTGCCTGGAAAAGTGGCCTACTTCTCGATGAACCCAGATCATCCATTAGTCCGCTCTCATGTCCAACGGGGCGGAATTGCGGCAGTCTACGCCGACGAGTACCTGACTATTTTGCAACAAGATTGGGTACATCGAATCGAGAAAGTCGAGCGCGTCCCCCTTACCCTCGGTGGACGGGCACCATTTATGATTGCCAACGCTCTAGCTGCCTGTCTAGCTGCCTTCGTCCAGGGAATTAACCCCGAACAGATTCGCGCCGCTTTACGTAGCTTTAAAGCCTCTGTAGCCCAGACTCCAGGACGAATGAACCTATTTAATATGGGTCGTTATCACGTACTGGTAGACTATGCCCACAATCCCGCTGGATATGCGGCTGTGGGTAGCTTTGTCAACAACTGGACTGGCTCTGCAATTGGGGTAATTGGGGGGCCAGGCGATCGCCGAGACGAGGATTTAATCGAACTGGGCAAGCTTTCAGCGACATTCTTCGATCGAATCATCGTCAAAGAAGACGACGATAATCGTGGTCGCCCCTGGGGTGACACCGCCGAATTAATTGTTCAAGGGATCGAGCAAGCCCTAACCGAAGAACCAGTCCCCCACACGATTATGCTCAATGAATCTGAAGCGATCAAATGGGCACTAGACAATGCGCCAGATCATGGATTAGTCGCAATCTTCCCCGATAATGTCAGTCGGGCAATTGCCTTAATTATGGCTCGAAATCCGATTTCTGATGATCCAGAAGCCACAATTTCAGTAGAGTTAAAGTCCGATAATTTACCAATCTTAGATCCAGTTTCGGCGGGTAATAACGGTACCCATCGGATCAAATAGATTAATCGAAAATCGGCGGATATCGGAGTACCCGCCGACTTGATGACGAACTGCCTAAAAAGTTGTATCTTGATCGATATAGGTCAGTATAGGTTCAGAAGTTCATGCAAGCAGAATACCGCCAGCGTCGGGAACAGTTAATGGCAAAAATCGGTAATGGTACCGCAATTTTTGGAAGCGCACCGATGGCTGTGATGCACAATGATGTTGAATATGTTTATCGTCAAGAGAGCGACTTCTACTATCTGACTGGCTTCAACGAACCCAATGCTGTCGCCGTCATCGCCCCTCATCACCCCGAACACAAGTTCGTGATCTTTGTCCAGCCCAAGGAGCGGGAGAAGGAAATCTGGACGGGATATCGAGTTGGGATTGAAGCAGCTAAAGCTGAATATGGTGCAGACGAAGCCTACTTGATTAGCGAACTCGACGAAAAGCTGCCTCAATATCTGGAAAAAGGGGATAAAATCTACTATCACATGGGGCGTGACGAGCAGCTCAACAATAAAGTCATTACCCATTGGCAAAGATTGCTCAGATCCTATGGTAAACGAGGGACTGGACCGATCGCGATCGAAGATCCATTCCTGACACTTCACCCCCTGCGGATGATCAAAAGTCCGGCTGAATTGGATTTAATGCGGGAAGCTGCCAGAATTGCCGCTATCGCCCACAACCACGCCCGTAAATTCGCCAAACCAGGCGTGAATGAATATGAAATCGAAGCCGAAATCGAATATATCTTCCGCAAACATGGGTCTATGGGAGTAGCATATCCTTCGATCGTCGCCACTGGCTCGAATGCCTGTGTATTGCACTATATCGAAAATAATAGCGAACTTAAAGATGGTGACTTGTTGCTGATTGATGCAGGTTGCGCTGTCGGCTATTACAACTCTGACGTTACCCGTACTTTCCCCGTCAATGGTAAATTTACCAGTGAGCAGAAAATCATCTATGAACTAGTGCTAGATGCTCAAATGGCGAGTATCGAACAAGTCAAACCTGGCACTACCTGGAAAGATTTCCACCATACTTCTGTCCAGATTATCACCGAAGGCTTAGTTCAACTCGAACTGCTCACAGGTGATGTTGATACCCTGATTGAAGAAGGTAAATATAAGAACTTCTACATGCACGGTACTGGACACTGGCTGGGATTGGATGTTCACGATGCCGGAATTTACATGCACGGTGCCGAAAGTTGGTATCAATTCCAACCTGGCAATGTCATCACCGTTGAACCTGGGATCTATATCTCACCAGATATCGAAGCGGCGGAGGGACAACCAACTATTGATAATTGTTGGAAAGGGATTGGGGTGAGAATTGAGGATGATGTGTTGGTTACGGCGACAGGAAATGAGGTGCTGACTGCTGCTGTGCCGAAGTTTGTGGAAGACATCGAGTGCTAGCAATTTTAGTATTTGGCTAGGTCTATTCTGGATCCGACTCTTTCTCGATCGCAAGTAAATATCAGTTCAAAGTCTCTCTAAGAGATCGGTAATGTAAAGCGAAACACCGAACCCATCCCTGGAGTACTTTCGACCTCAATTTTACCGCAGTGGAGTTCGACTAAGCGTTTGGTAATTGCCAAGCCAATCCCACTCCCACCCGTATTGGTATCTCTGGAAGGATCGGCTCGCCAAAACCGCTCAAATACTTTGGGTAAATCATTTAGTGTCATCCCTATCCC
>JAJAYU010000402.1 GCA_026786125.1 Chamaesiphon sp. | reverse complement strand
GAGTAGTCGGAATCATTGCCCGAAAACGATTTGCACCGATATTAAATGCTGGATAAGTCTTACCACCAACCTTAATTGTTGGGGCAGTAGTCTGGCCTGGAGATGGCGTAATATTGACCACCAAAGTTTCGCCCAAACGGGGATTTGAGGGCGTAAAGCTGGCAGTTAAAGCCATTCCAGGTACTTTAACTGCCGACCAGAGGACGATCGTCAGGACAATACCACCAAGTAAGGTGTATTGCCAATTACGGAATAAAACTAATTTTGCTGCTTTCATAATCAGGGATTTGATTAATTGGGATTCGGGGTAAAACTTGAATGAAAAATCCCCTCCAGGGAGGGGTGCCCGTCAGGGCGGGGTGGGTAAGATCCACGCAACAACCTAACTATTAAGTACCAACTAGCAACTTTACTGTTCCCACAGACCCATAAAAACTCAGTATCCTAGTAGGTTAAGATACGTTAACTTAATTTTTTAAAACTCTCATAATTATAAAAATCTAGTGTTAGAAGATTTTCGCCTAATCGTAGATTTAGTATCCATCCTAGCAGCGGCTGCTGTCGGTGGAGTTGCCGCAGGATTAGCTAGGCTCCCACCACTGCTGGGTTATATTGTCGGTGGTATCATCGTCGGTCCGACGGGACTAGGGCTGATCAAGGAGCTAGTCCAAGTTGAAACCCTAGCACAATTTGGCGCAGCTTTTTTGCTGTTTGCCTTGGGGGTGGAGTTCTCATTTTCTGAACTCAAGAAAGTTCAGAAAATCAGTTTGGGTGGTGGTGGACTCCAGATTCTACTAACTATTCTGATTACTACGCTCATTTCGGTCAGTGTGGGCTGGGTTACTACACCACAACAGGGCGTATTTTTGGGAGCAATCCTATCTCTATCTTCGACAGCAGTGGTATTGAAATCACTGATGGAAGCCAATGAGACAGCAACTTCCCACGGGCAAGTGATGCTGGGAATTTTGGTCGTTCAGGATTTGGCACTAGGCTTTATGTTGGCTGTGTTACCTGCACTCGATCGACCCGCCGAGGAAATTGGTCTAGCGGTAGTTCAAGCCGCAATTAAAATCGGTTTATTTGCCGTCGCAGCCACCCTGACAGGGATTTTTATTGTGCCTCGGCTGTTGCGGCTCTTGGCGAGTACAGAGA
This sequence comes from Chamaesiphon sp., assembly GCA_026786125.1. Classification (GTDB taxonomy): domain Bacteria; phylum Cyanobacteriota; class Cyanobacteriia; order Cyanobacteriales; family Chamaesiphonaceae; genus Chamaesiphon. Next base: position 5,783 of record JAJAYU010000402.1, on the reverse strand, counting down.
GTCGAGAATTGTTTCTGCTGGGAATTGTGACCCTGTGCCTGGGAATTGCCCTGGTCACGGAAAAATTGGGGCTATCGATCGAAATGGGGGCATTCGTCGCTGGTTTGATGATTTCTGAAGTGGAGTACGCCGATCAGACTTTAGCCTATGTAGAGCCGATTAGAGATGTGTTTGCGGCGTTATTTTTTGCGGCGATCGGGATGCTAATCGATCCGCTCTTTCTCTGGGACAATCTCGATCTGATTTTGGGACTAGTCTCGATCGTCTTTGTCGGAAAATTCCTGATTATTACACCATTAGTTAAGTTATTCGGCTACCCACTCCAGACGGCACTGATTGCCGGATTAGGGTTAGCGCAGATTGGAGAATTTTCATTCGTACTGGCTAGTGAAGGACGCAATTTGGGCTTGGTATCCAAGCGGGTGTATTTACTATTATTGGGGACAACAGCCGTGACGCTAGTTGTGACACCATTTGTGCTGAGATTGATTCCTAGTTTATTTAACTGGATTGAGACAGTTCCATCACTTGATCGTTGGTTCAAACCTGGAGAACCGCCTAAGGAAATCACGGAACATGTACCACTCGAACCGCCAATTGTGATTTGCGGTTATGGACGCACTGGACAGAATTTGGCCACACTTCTTGCCGAACAAAATATTCCGGTAGTGGTTGTAGATCAGTCAGAAGCGGCAATTCAGAAATTGCGCGACGATGGAATCCCCTATATCTACGGAAATGCCGTCAGTATCCCCGTCCTGACCAGAGCCGGACTCGATCGAGCTAGAGCAATGGTGATCGCCCTGCCTGACGCAATGAGTACCCGTCTGTGCCTCAAACACGCCCTGGAAATCTCGCCCAAACTGGATATCGTCGTACGAGCAAATCAATATCAGGATATCGAATTACTCTATCAACTCGGTGGTAGTGAAGTCGTCCAGCCAGAATTTGAAGCCAGCCTGGAAATGGCATCCCATTTGCTAGTAAAGATTGGTTTACCAACGATCCAAATTCAACGTCAAGTCAAAACTATTCGTAATTCTCATTACATGAAGTTACGACCTGAAGGCGCGATCGGTGAGATCGCTCAGAACATTCAAGCAGCTACATTGGGCATGAATCGTCGCTGGCATCGGCTATCATTAACCTCGCCCCTACTAGGCAATTCGATCGCTAGTGCTAGCATTCGCCCATTGAGTGGAGCCACCATCGTCGCCATTCAACGGGAGAATGGTAGTCAAATTAACTATCCGAATGGGGGTACTACCTTCCAATTGGGAGACAGTTGTTTGGTGGTGGGTTCAGTAGACGAACAAACCGTATTCGAGCAACTTACCAGAGGCGAGATTGCTATTCCAGTGCTGGCGGTAGCTATAGTAGAATCAGTGGTGGAAAATGATGGATGGTGAATGGTGAACGGTGGATGGTGATTTAGTTGAGAGTTGGGAGTTTTGCGAATATCTATGTTCTTTCTCCCCTCGTCTCCCAGTCTCCCAGTCCCCTCGTCCCCCACTCTTCTACTGTGGCTGAATATAAGCGATCGAATGGCGAGAAATCAATGTTTTTTTGTCATTTGCATCAGCAAAAAATAAGCATTCGGGATCTTGCCACACAATTCGCCCGACGAAGACATCACCAGTAATTAGTTTGATAGATACTTCAATCTTGTCTTTGATTAACCCTTGAGTTTGGCGGGTGCTAGGTAGATTAACATCAAGTTCAGACATACGCTTATTTGTGTAGATGCTTTGATAAAGTTATTATTCCCATAAATCACATCAGATTGCTATTTATGCCCAATCCTTCACCTGAGAAGATTTCACAACCTGAACATGCCGCGATCGTGACTACAGCCGCAATCATCGATCAATTAAAACAAGCTACCACGGATCTACTCTGGTCGAGTGAATCTGACTACCCGTTTGAAATAGTCACTTGGGAGCCAGGCATCGAGCTGACTCCCACTGATTTATTTAGTAATATCTATGACACCGATCTGGCGATCAAATCTATCACTTTGACAGATCTACTCGAGCCTGTGCTGACGATCGAAGATTGGTATGAACAGGCAGAATTAGCTCTAGTCGATCAATATACAAATCTATTAGATTCGATTAATACTAATCTATCTGAAGTGCAAGTTTTCCGCGTTGGTGAAGTTGAAATCGATATCTACATTATCGGCAAAACCCCAACTGGTGATATTATCGGCTTGAAAACTCGATCTATCGAAACTTAATTGCGCTCAATTATTTCAAAATTAGATCAACTAGAGCTACGTCATCCCAGACACCCAAGCATATGAGTAAAATCGCCTACCGAGAATTTGGTGACGAAGAACCAGATCCCGACGAGACATCTGAATTACCCCCGAACCAGCACAAGCTCAAAATTGAAGTTTCCCGTAAAGGCAAAGGTGGTAAAACAGTTACCATCGTTAGTGGTTTTCAAGTATCCTTAGAGACGCTTAATAGCCTCACTAAGATACTGAAAAATCAGTGCGGTGCTGGTGGAGCCTTGAAGGATAACTCGATCGAGATTCAAGGGGATCATCGGCAGAAATTATTGGAGATTGTAACTAAATTGGGCTACAAAGCTAAATTGAGTGGCGGCTAAACAGCGTAGTACTGGTGGGATCGATCAAGGTATAAATCAGCCATTGTGTGGATTCGATCAACGATCGAATCAGCGTAGAGTAGCAAGTAATTTTAACTACACGTTGATCGCTTTTTACTGGCATGACCTACAGCTTACGCATTATCGATATTCCCAGTACTGAACGTCCCCGCGAACGTATGCTCGCTCATGGAGTCAAGCACCTGAAGAATGCAGAATTCATTGCTATTTTCTTGGGAACTTGACAAGGGCCTGGTAAACTATCAGCGATCGGGTTGGGTGAATATATCCTCAATCATTTTGGTCAACATCAGCGGGATCCGTTGGAGCGATTGCGCGATTTACATCCCCAAGAATTAATGGACATTCAAGGTGTCGGCCCAGCCAAGGCTACAGCAATCTTAGCAGCCATCGAACTAGGTCAGAGAGCATGTATACTACGTCCAGCCGATCGAGCAATTATTGAAAGTCCCGAAGCCGCCGCCGCTGCTCTAAGCCAAGAATTAATGTGGTCAACTCAAGAGCGATTTGCCATCTTGTTACTAGATGTCAAGAATAGATTACTCGGTACGCAATTAATTACGATCGGTACAGCCACCGAAACATTGGCTCCACCAAAGGAAATATTCACCGCTATCCTCAAGCAAGGTGCCACCAAGACGATCGTCGCACACAATCATCCATCCGGTAGTACCGAACCTAGTCAAGCCGATCTCGATCTGACTCGGCAATTATTAGCAGGAGCAAAGCTACTCCAAGTTCCCTTACTAGATCATCTAATCTTGGGCGGTGGTAATTGGAGTAGCTTGCGTCAAACGACCCATCTCTGGGATGAGTGTCCCCAGGGGGATTAGAGCTGGACGACATCACCCAATAACAGAATCGAAATTACCATCAACAACATGCCCGCCGCGATATCTAGCGTTTCTGGTGACAAGATTTTTGCCAGATAACGCCCTAATAATACCCCGACCAAACTAGTCGCAACCAAAGCCGCACCTGAACCGATAAACACAACCCACGGCGATCCAGATTGGGCACTCAATAGCAACGTGGCTAGTTGAGTTTTATCGCCCATTTCAGCTAGGAAAATAGTAATAAATGTCGAAAAGAAAGTACTCCACACTCCAGATTTTTGATTATCTGCGGTAGATGCCTGTTCTAGCGTTTCTGCGACTAGATCGCTGGATGGATTTTCTGGCTGAGAAGGACTAGTCACAAGCAAGTCTACACTGTCGCTAAGTTTTTATATCTGGCTTATCTTCGCATATCGATCGGTAAAAATCGAGATCTAGAGAAAAATTCCCAGTTCTTGGTCAAATCGAATTGCTTCTAGACTCCGCTCTCCGTAAACACCTTCGATCTGTTCCCGACAACAAGCGATCGCAAAATCGTTTAAATCTGCTGGCTCAATCCCAAACATCGCAACGAAAGTATCTTCCTGCACCCGACAAAAAGAAGGACGAGTATCATAAATGTTACACGATCGAGTATCTTTATCGAGATTGATACACCAGCCATCCTCACCCACCATACCCAGATAGATGGCTAGCTGCTCCGGTGGCAAGTACTCCTCCAAATCTGGTCGATCGCTCGGATCTAAGTTACAGCAAGCTCCACACTGCTTTACACACTGCCAAGTAGACATATTTTAATTAGTTGATAATTGATAGTTGATAATTAATAGTTGTTGGTAGTAGCACAGCGTTTCCCCTAGCAATAGTCTCCTCTAAGAAACTTAATCTGGAATCAGCTCACAGCAAAGATCTGTAGGTTGGGTTGAAGAATGATACCCAACACGCCCAACTAGCATGAGGATATTAGACCCCTTATTTTCGTTAATTGTCAATTGTTACTTGTCTAGTTTATGCGGTATTCGATAAATTCACACAGATTAAGGGACTAGAATTAGCTGAGATCTAGATGGTGGAGACTGCCCACTCTGAATACTCTGCTAAAAATTTAGTCAATCTCTCCCATTTTCTCGTTTTTTATGTACTTTTGTAAACTAAATTAATCTAACCCCACTCAACCCCGATAAAATTGGATCGCCGAATCCTGTTGGCTATATAATAAATCTAAGTTTAATTTGAGAGGAAATATGGACTTTTTGAGCGGTATTATTGACAGTGTACTCAGTATCAATTGGGAAGTAATCGCCCAACTGTCAATGGTGGCAATGATTATGATTGCTGGCCCAGTCGTAGTATTCCTACTCGCAGCTCTGCGTGGTAATCTCTAGAATCACCAAGTGGCTAGTGATCTGTGGTTTATGAGTCCCTAGCCGCTATGTTTCTTTACTTAATAATTCAATCTGTCGATCGATCAAACTTACTCCTTCAGCTACATTTTTAATCTCTTGGAGCTGGGTGCGTAATTCTGACGCACCCGAAAATCCCTTGGCATACCAGGTCATGTGCTTTCTAGCTTGCAGGATGCCACGCTCACCTTTGTAGAGGTACAAGTTTTGGAGATGTTCTTTGGCACATACTAATCGATCGATCGAGCTTGGTGCTGGTAATCGACTTCCCGTTTTGAGGAAATGGTCGATTTCACCGACCAGAAAAGGATAGCCAAGGGTACCGCGAGAACACATTACGCCATCTGCTCCAGTTTGTTCTAGACAAGAAATCGCAGATTCTACCGAAAAGATATCCCCATTGGCAATCACGGGAATCGATAGTACTGATTTTACCTGACGAATCCAGTCCCAGTTAGCGGTGCCATTATAGCCTTGAGCGCGAGTACGAGCATGAACAGTGATCATCTGTGCGCCAGCGTCCTGCATCCGCAAGGCAAAATCTAAAATATTAATCTCATCATCTGACCAACCGATCCGCGTTTTGACCGTAACTGGAATATCAACAGCTTTTACGACGGCTTTGACGATCGCAGCAGCGGTATCAGGATCGCGCAGGAGTGAGGAACCACCGCCATTTTTGGTGATTTTATTGACAGGACAGCCCATGTTGAGATCGATCGTCTGCGCGCCTTGCCCAACGGCAATTTGAGCCGCTTCTCCCAGAAAATCAGGCCGACAATCGAATAATTGGATACTAATTGGTCGTTCATTGGCATCGATTTCCATAATGCGGGGAATCTCCTTGAGATGTCGCAAACTCGAAGCCTGCACCATCTCGGTGTACATCATCGAATCGGGGGCTTAT
>JAJAYU010000401.1 GCA_026786125.1 Chamaesiphon sp. | reverse complement strand
TCTCAGAACAAAGGTGCGACGACGGAAAGAATCGACCTACTTCTAGGTATACTTTCCCTTCTGCTTCTGCCTTGTATTTGAGCATCGTACAAAACATTCCCCATCCAGCATCGCTGATGGATTTAGCGAGGCAATGATTCTTTACCATGTTCTTTACTGCCAGATTTTCTACGACAATGATTTGGTTTTTATCGACTATCTTACGGGATAGTTTATGTCGGAAATCCGCGCGTACTCTAGCGATTCTGGCATGGATTTTGGCAACCGCCAATTTAGCTTTACGTCGCTTGTTAGTTGTCTTATCTTTTTTGCGAGATAACTTACACTGTTTTCGTTTTAAGTTGCGCTCATGCTTTTTAAGATGTCGGGGGTTCTGGTACTTAGATCCTTCTGATGTGACAACAAAATCGAGTAGACCTAGATCGATCCCGATTGCTTTACCACTCTCGTTCGTGGCTGGTTTTTCAGTCCCATCATCCATCAATAGTGATGCGTAGTAGCGACCATCAGGCATCTTGGATACCGTAACAGTTTTCACACTACCCACCAACTCCCGATGAATTTTAGCGCGAACTACTCCAAGATTGCCAGGGAATTTAATCTATTCACCACCGAGAACTTTAACGTTCTGCGGGAATTGGATCGATTGCTTGCCGTGGCGCTTCTTAAAAGTTGGATACCTAGTGCGACCATCAAAGAAGTTGATAAACGCTTGAGACAGATTCAGCACCGAAGATTGGAGGCATTGAGAGTAACACTCCTTGAGCCATTCAAACTCAGTTTTCCAGACTGGAATCTGTTTCTTCATCGTCAAAGCAGAGATACCCTTCCCAGTCTCTTTATAAGTCTGGGACATGGTAGCTAATGACTGATTCCACACCCAACGAACACAACCAAAAGCTTGCGCTAGATGACTCTGTTGTTCTTCACTGGGATAGATTCGGACTTTGACTGCCTTTAACACGACGCTTTTATCGTACTTACCGCAACCATGATAACACAGATGCAAAGACTAGACAAGGGCAAAGATTTGCTCATCTCCTCATGCCCGTCTAACAAAACCGACAGGCACAGCCCTCGGTTTTGTTAGACGGGCAATCGTCGCCTCGCTCGTATTCATCCCGTCGCTCACCGAAGCGGTAGAGCGCGGGGCTTCTACTGTTCAAGCTAAATTTTATGCCCGATTAGATGATCGTACCAGCTCGAACACAATTGCTAGACACCTCGATCGATAGTAGTTTATCTTGAGTCGTGGACAAAACCAACCCTAGGCTCTCAACTTATGCGAAAACTGCTATTTCTGCTACCAGGAACTACCTCAAAATTCAACTGTGGGGGCTTATGGGCTGAACTCAAGACAATCGAGCTAGTCAAACAGATTTGCCCCGCTGAGATCGTCACCTATCGTCAACGGGAGCCAGATAAGCTATTTCTAGACGACATCTTGAACAGCCAGCCATCTGCGGATCGGATCTTTGTGGTGAGTTGGGGTTTTGATGTACCCAAGCTAGTGGCGCGGCTGCGAGGTTATCCCACAATTTATCATGCTCACAGTGCTGAATACGGCTTCCGACTCCCCGCCCAGATTCCAATTGTCTGTGTCAGTCGCAATACCCTCGGCTATTGGGGACAGAGATCGCCCCATTCGCTGTTGTACTATTTGCCCAACCAAATTTCCGATGAATTTGTCAATCGCAAGGTAACAAGAACGATCAATGTATTAGTTCACGCCCGTAAATCTTCTACCTATTTATTAAAGCAATTAATTCCCGCTTTGCAACCCCATTGTCGAGTCGAAATTATTGATGGATTTGTCGATAGTTTGGCAGAGTTATTTAACCAGTCCCATGTTTACTTGTATGATTCTGCTGAATATTGGGCAGCACAGGGTGTAACTGAAGGATTTGGATTGCAACCATTGGAAGCAATTGCTTGTGGCTGTCAGGTGTTTTCTAGCGTCAATCATGGGTTGTCCGATTATCTAGATCCAGGCTTTAATTGTCATAAGATTGCTGGATTTAGTACCGCTTACGATGTCGAACGTATTTTAAGTGTGGTCAAGTCTGCCCAGCCAGTTGATGATATCCAGTCTCTAGTTGCTGAATACCGAACTGAAAATATTCTCGCCCGTCTCCAGGTAATTCTAACCGAAGTCAATCATTTCTTTGATCGGGTTAATCCAGGTATTTCTGATATTCCAGCTCTAAATTATCAGCGAATCTTGCAGTTAAAAATATTAAAAGTGGTCAAAGGTATTCAGAAAAGACTCAATAGATAAGATCGCCATACAGTTTATTCACATCTACATCCAGATAGCTTGGACTACAGTACTATGAATGCGTTTTACGGTTTCCTCTCCTATTTCATTCAGCTCTAATAAGGACTCATTGCTGGCTGCTGCTAATTGAGACACTGTAAGATAATTAGCGGCTCTGAGTATGTCAATTTTATGTTGAGTAAGTCCATAAGGATATGCTCTTGATTTTTTTAATTTGCTAATATCTTCATTTAGGATTGAAATTTCACCATGATCGATTAATTCAGGTAATTTAATCTTAAACAATTCACTTGGCTTATGTAATTCTAAAGGCTCATTTCTCTCATTTAACTCATTCAACCACCTAGTATAATTTTCACTAGTGACACTGGCTCCAGGAGTTTTCTCTAATAAAGTACACAAATTTAAGCTGTATCGGATTCCTCTTCCTCTTGATTTCATTGCCCGTGAAACATCTCGAATTGAAATAAATCCAGTATATTCAAGTATTTCTAATGGCTTCAATAGACGTTGTGATATCTCTCTTAAAATAAGTACATTTTGCTTGTTCTGCTTACCAGCTTCCTGAAATATCGATTCAGCAATTTCTTTTGCAGGATTGATCATTGGTGCATACATACCAAGCTTTGGTTCAAGTTCTTCAATCAACGGCCAATAGTAATTACTAGCAAGATCTATTAGTGTTTTTGTGATATTTGCATAACTAATTTTATTGTTACTACAGTTTTCAGATAGCTTGTTCCAAGCAAATATAAATCCTCTCATATTTCCAAGTACAGCTCTCCCCATAAAACCAGCAACATTTTCCAATGTGAACTGACCAGAAAAAGATTCTGCAGAAAGTTTCATAGAAAAACGTTTTTTTACAATTTCAGCAAAGCTGGTATTATAACCCTCTAGCTCATCATTTCTTGAAACGTCAATCACAGTAGCATCATTATAGACATCAAATCTTGTACCAAATTTGGTAACTCCAGGGTAAATAGCCGCTTTGCAAGATATGATGCTACTTGATAAGGTCCGAAATATATCAAAAAATTCGTGTAATGGAGCTTCTCTACCAATGTGAGCTGCATCATCAAATAAGATAACTATCCTTTTTTGAGCTGCAATCGATAAGCTAGATAATTCTTTCTGAAGTGATGTTATGTTTGGTAGAGCATTAAAATCAAAGAGATTACCTGCTTTAAGAACTGTATTATTCACTGCGTCAATTATTAGTTGACACAACATCCCCTCATATTTCTCACCTTCACTTCTGAGTAATTCAAGATGACGAAGACTGATATATATTCCAAATGCAGAGCTAATAGGATTTTCAGGATACATCCTTCTCGATGCTTCGATCATCAGTGCACTTTTTCCGCTACCTCGTGCGCCTTTCAATAGCACGGGGCCATGCGCGACCAAATTAGAAATAAACCGCTGCTCTTGTTTTGAAAAATAGTGAAATTGTTCAAATTCTTCAGGTGAACAATCTTCTGCGGCTAAGATCAGTGATGTATTTTCAGAAATAACATTAACCATTAGAACAACTCCATTTCTTGAACTTCTTTATAAGCTGTAATCGCTGATTGAATATCGAGCTTGTTCAGTGTGTGATTTATTAACGAAACAAACAGACCAAGAGTCGCAATGTTGCGAACAGTTTTCTCAATAGGCTGTTTGATTGTCTCCTTGCTAAAAGCTGAACTCAGTGGAATGATCAACTCATGGTGTACTCCTTTTGAAAATTCAGAGTACAGTCTTGCAAAGTCAATTAAAGTCTCATTATAAAATCTTTCAAAATCTTTTTGTCTAAGAGCATAGATCCATGCATCTCCACTAACATCTGCGATTGCATCCTGGAGTTTATCAAAATTAGCAGCCCAGATTAATGTCTTGTAATAATCTCCAAGTAAAGCTCTCGTTGGGTTTTGCAACGACTTATCAGCCCAAATATCGGAAACTTTGTCTGCTAGAATATCACCTTGCCAACGAATAGATCACTTATTAGACTTGTCCAGTTGATAATTAGGCTGCTGTTGACATTTCCTCAGCAACAGAATTCTAAACGGATCGAGCCGAGCAATTAATGCTGTACACCCTAGTTCAAGTAAACTTCTGCCTAAAAATGGAGCAAATAATGAAATTTTGTCAGAGTCTAAAGATCCTATCACTATCAGCTCTCTAAGAACGTTATCAATTGATCCAGACAAATGATTTAGTACCTCATCAATACCGTCTCCATCAATAACTACATTCCCACATATTAATTTGGCTAATGCGGACTGACTAATTACTTGCTGACTCATCAAGATTAAATTGACTACAGATTATCCTACTCTATTCCACCATAAATTGAATAAATATGGTGAATTTAATTTTCACAGGCTATTCGTTGATTAATCGTAGCAATTCAGTTGTCGAGACTTTGCCGCTCATATCTGAGCCTTCAAGCAAGCTATCGGCGAGATCGCGTTTGTGTTTGTGCAAGTCTACGATCTTTTCTTCGATCGTGTGTTGAGCCACTAATCGATAGATTGTAACAGGACGCTTTTGACCAATTCGATGGGTACGATCGGATGCTTGATCTTCGACGGCGGGATTCCACCAGGGATCCATGTGGATCACGTAGTCAGCAGCGGTGAGATTGAGTCCAGTACCCCCTGCTTTAAGGCTAATTAGGAATACATCACCTTCGCCTGATTGGAAGGCATCGACGCGCTTTTTGCGATCGCGGGCACTAGTACTACCATCGAGATATTGGTATGGAATATTTTGGCTTTCTAGATATGCTTGGAGGATGTGTAAATGATCGACAAATTGACTAAATACTAGGGCTTTATGATTATTTTCTAGTAGTTCGGCAAGGACTTCGCCAAATAGCTTGAGTTTGGCACTAGGAATAGCAATATCGGTGGTGACTAATTGGGGATTGCAACAAGCGCGGCGCAGTTTCATAATTTCTGCCAGTACTTGTAAATGTTTCTGCCCTGGGGGGGCATCGATTTCCGTTAATTTAGAGATCGCTTTTTGGCGTAATGCTTCATAGAATAACATCTCAGCTTTGGAGAGTTCGACTTGGAGGGTAATCTCGGTGCGAGAGGGTAGTTCGGTGAGTACGTCCCGCTTCAGCCGCCGGAGGATGAAGGGTTGGATTAGTTTCTTGAGTTGGAGGCGGGCATTTTTTTGGCGTAGCTTATCAGCAGGGGCATCACCGGAACGTTCGATCGCATTGGCAAATCGGGTATTAAAATCTTCGAGGGAGCCAAGTAAACCTGGGTTGATAAATCGGAACAAATTCCACAGTTCGCCAAGGTGATTTTCAATTGGGGTGCCAGTCGCAATAATTTTAAATCCTGCCTGTAGAGTCATCGCTGCTTGCGATCGTTTAGTGGCGAAATTCTTGATTGATTGAGCTTCATCTAAAACGATCGTTTGCCAAGTAATTTTGGCTAGCATTTCGGCGACATCTTCTTGTTGCAATAAGCCATAACTACACACCACCAAATCTCGTGGTTGAAGTCCATCTAATACCTTTTGTCTGTCTCCCGCTCCAAATTGAATTGGATTGAGAGTAGGCGCGAATTTCTCCGCCTCACTCAACCAATTCATACAGACAGACGTGGGCGCAATTACCAACGTCGCCCCACCATCCGCACGGGTGAGAATTGCAGCGAGAGATTGGAGCGTCTTGCCCAAACCCATATCATCCGCCAGACATGCCCCTACGCCCCAGTGAGCCAAACGTGCTAACCAGCGGAAACCTTCGAGCTGATAATCCCGCAGTTCCGCTTGCAAAGTAGTTGGTAATTCTGGTTCGAGCTGTTCGATTTCCCGCAGTTTTTTGATGTGGGATTTCCAATATTTATCTGTCTCCACCCCGCCCACGTCATCGATCCAATCCTCCATTGAGAGAGCCGCCAGCGGGTGCATCCCCAGCTTCTTGCCATGCTTGGTAGAGATTAACCGCAATTCATCCAACCGTTGGCGGAACTCTTGCGTCAGAGCCATAAATTGACCATCACCGAGGGGAATAAACTTACCTGGCGCGTTTTCTAGTAACCCTAATAACTGCTGAAGTTCCATCACCTCGTTATCATTTACCTGCACCTCGCCACTGGTGGCAAACCAATCATTTTCGCGGTTAATTCGCAGCTTGAAGTCACTTAAACCTACCTGGCGATTGACTCTGAGCTTCTCACCTTCTGGCCATTCGATCGTTACCACATCCTCAAGAGCTTGCAATTCTAGCAGCAATTCTAGACATTCTTCGGGATCTTCGATCGACCATTCTCCCTCTAGTTCAGTAGTTTGTTCTATAGTCGTACAAGCACTAATCACTGTATTCGCTAATCGCACCTCTGCTGCCAAATCGCGGCTAGTTTGCAACCGTTTCCCCTCAATCTCGGCAATCACCGTTTCACCCCCCTTCCCAGGGCTGTAATAGGGGCCTAGAGGGGAAAATGGTCGGGACAGGATGTTGAATTTCAAGCCAGAACCGATCGGAAAAAGCTGAACGTGGGGCTGGGGATCGCTGGGTACTTCTTCGATATTGTCCGCACCACCGCCAATATCGGAGTGAATGGTGACGATTTGGGAAATTGAACTAATGGCTGCTAGGACGCGATCTTTGGCGGCTACCGGAACTTCTAGCCGATTTTGACTGCCCAAAATATCCGCAATCTTGCGGTGATCGGCACTAATCTCGATCGCTTTCAGCCGTGAGGGACTCTCTTTGACGAGCATCACCACTTGTCCCACTTCCGGTTTAGGACTCATTTCCAGCACAATTCGGTCGCCTTTAATCGCCTTGATTGTCAGCTCTGGTTCGCCCTTGATCACCTCAATCCTGGTATTCGGATTATTCTCCCAAAATACCAGGGGATGACCGATTAATGCCAGGATGGCTCGATCGTCGAATTTATATTCCACGCCCCCCCAACTCCCACCCGAATTGTAAGCTTTGAGAAATCCACATACCCGCAGATCTTGGGTGGTGAGATAGTTAAAGTCACCAGGATTTTTCAATCGTTTGATCGCGATATTCCGCCCCTTACTCCAGTCGCCCTTGGCATTGATAATCTGCTCGCGGGGTTGCAGCATCCAAGCGTTGGCTCCATAAAAAGTCACTGCCCATGCTAGCCTTTGACTACTACTATCGCGTTCAGCCGGAGTGGTGGTGACGGGTTTCTGATTGAGATTTGTCAGTGCTTTGAGTGAGAGTTCCCACGGCTCCAGGGGGTGAATCAATCTGGAAATACTAGCAATCCCGATCTGTTGCTGATATGCAGTGGTTTGTTTTTGATAAAAGCTCTGGAATTTTTCAGTCGGATTAATCTGGGAGAGGATCGCTGCTGCTTCCATTGCCAGCCATTGATAACCTGCGGCATCTGCTTGACTATAAAATTGTTCGAGTACCTGAGGTAAGAGCTTATTCGTCGCGTTTTTATCAACCCAATGAATACACAAACCTCGAATCAAAATTTCTAGACTATGTTGGGTTTTATTTGGTGCCAACCGCATAATTAGCTCGCGCCGATTCAGTTGCCCCATTTGTAATTCGACTAGATTTTCCAACACACTATATGTTGGACTCAGCCAAGAATTAGCCACTATTGCGATCTTGATATGATCTAGAGCTGCCCGCAAATCTACACTTTCACCCCGTCGAATTAACGCTAGAATAAAGAAGATTCCACCTGGGGTCATGAAGTAAGTTCTACGCTTGCCAGAACCTTTTTTGAGTGCTTTGAGTGATATTTCGTACTCAATAATTGCTTGTGCATCTTCTCCGCGCAAGAAGTACCACCACCCCCACAACAACGCCACCCGATCGCGCCAACTAGCTGGGAACGATTCCAATGTCTGCTTTGCCTCTAAGATTTTGCCGCGAAATAATAGCTGCTCGACTAGCTTCACTCGAAGCTGAAGTTCGAACGGTTTACTCGGATCTTTGTCAGCAACTTCCAGCGCATTAAAAGCACAATCCACAGGTACTAAATGATCGATCGAATAGTCGAGAATACTATACCAAATCGTCTCTGCTAATTCCGGATCTAGAGTTGCAAACCAATGAGGATCGAACGGATTATTACAGGTTTGATACCAGAGCTGGGATGGTAAAATTGGATCGCTAACTCGACCATAACTATTATAATAAGCCTCAAATTGTTCGTTCACAAACTTTAGATCGTTGAGATAGAGTCCCAATCGAACTTCACGAATAAATTCACCCCGACTTTCAAATTGACGCTGTTGATTATATCGATGTACAGCGACAGGTAATTTTGTTGCCACCACTTGAGCCATTACCGTTAATTTACCCGCTGCTACAGCTTCACGAGCAGCAATTTCGGCAATCAAAGGATGAATCTGGAGCGTATTTTTAGCATGTGGCATCAGCAGATCGCTTGCCAATAATCGATCGAGATAAGGCTTGAGGGCAACTGCGGTAAGAGGTGTCAATCCCCACAAGCCAGTCTGTTGAAAACACTCAAAAAATAGGGTTCTGGTAACTGGTGTATAGATGACCGAAAATAATTGGACGATCAATCGATCGATCTCCGCTAAACTTTGATAGACAGCAACTAGTCGATCGCGAGCTTTCTCAATTTTCAGGTAAGTTTCAGTCATAATTAGCAGTTATGTAGCGGGCAACCTCTATTTCAGTCTAGCTTAGATCCTTAGTATTCCCCATCAAATAAAGTAACGCCATCCGAATTGCGACACCATTAGTTACTTGCTCAGAAATCAAACTCAACCCTGGATCGTCCATCAAATCTGAAGTAATCTCCACACCGCGATTAGTCGGCCCAGGATGGAGGATTTTAACATCTGGATGGCATAATTCCAAACGTTCTCGCGTGATTCCATAGTATTGATGATACTCACGTAAACTCGGTAATAAATATTCTGTCATCCGCTCTTTTTGGAGCCGTAATGTCATCACAAAATCTGCATTTTTTAGGGCGGGTTCGAGTTGCCAATGCACGAATAAATTCGACGATTTAATTCCAACTCGTGGCTCCTGACAGTAATCAGCGAACTCCATCGGTAATAGTGTCGGTGGGGCGACGAGATGAACTTGGGCACCGCTAGCGGTAAGACTCCAGATATTTGATCGAGCTACACGAGAATGTAGAATATCTCCAACAATCATAATTTTCTTGTCTTTGAGTAACGATAACCGAGGATCGATCGGATCGATCGTAGCGCAAATTGTCAGCAAATCCAATAATGCTTGGGAAGGATGTTCGTGTTGTCCATCGCCAGCATTTAAAATTCCCACTTTCACCCCCATTCGATCCATTGCTGTCGCAATTGCTTGGGGTACTCCAGCTTGCTTGTGCCGAATTACCATCAAGTCTGCACCCATTGCCAGATAGGTTTTGGCGGTGTCGAGAATAGTTTCGCCCTTGGTGAGGGAAGAAGTCGCCGCTGCAAAATTGAGCGTGTCAGCGGAGAGCCGTTTGGCGGCTAATTCAAAACTACTGCGGGTGCGAGTTGAGGATTCAAAAAAGAGATTGGCAACTACTCGCCCTTGGAGGGTGGGTACTTTCTTAACTGGACGGGATAGTACCTCTTTGAAGCTAGCGGCTGTCTGGAGGACAGTATCATACTCCTGTGGAGTGAAATCTGCTAAGGATAGTATATGTCGGCGCGTCCAAGTCATCGGCATCGGTCTGAGGTGTCCTGATCCTATCAAATTATGAGTGAAATAATTTGATAATAGACTATGATTAGCCTTACAAGACAATCACAGCTTATTACCCCAGTCTCAAAATTCAATTTCATGGCAGGTAGCAGCACTAATGACAAATAATCATGTTTCGATCGAGACGGAACTCAAACAAGTTAAAAAATCCAACCGCCAAGGGATAGAGAAAAAAGCGGTTGAAAAGCAACCGCGAGCATATAATCTTTAGTAGTCGATCCAGCCGCGCTAGCTCGTCAAATGGGAACGGATTCTGGTAGGCTGTTGATATCTGCTTTTAATCATCAGACATTTATTATTACGCTATGACAACTATCGCTGTCGCTACTAGTAGCCAAGTCAAAGAGGGTGAAATCCTCCCAGTCAAATTCGAGAACAAGAAAGCCATCTTGAGTAGAATCGATGGCAAAGTCTACGCTGTGGAAAATAAATGCCCCCATTTGGGAATGCCTTTGGCAAAAGGAAAGGTTTGCAACAATGCCATCACCTGTCGTTGGCATGGTGCAACTTTTGACCTGAAAACAGGCAAAAATGTTAAGTGGGTGGACTCCTTTCTAGGCGTTGCGTTACCTGAAGCATCCCATCAGTTGCTCAGTCTTGGCAAACCAGCCCAAGGACTAAAAACTTTCACTGTCAAAGAAGAAAATGATGATATTTCAATCTTGATTCATACTTAATTAATTGATAATTGATAATTGATAGTTAATAATTATTCGCTTGGGTTTTTCTAAGAAACTCAAGTTAAAATTATTTCAATATAAAGACATGCAGGTTGGGCTTAGTGTTTGTTCAACAAAACAAGGTGTCTAATCCCCCCTACCAATCAATTATCAATTATCAACTTAGATGGTAAGAAACCGCACGAAAGCTTGCGATCAATGTCAGAAAATTGCAGATGTAATGTATCGGATTCAAGTTGATCGATCCGCTTGGTGGCAGTTTATTTGTAATGATTGTTGGAAGCTACTGAGCAATCATCCTAATTATATTTATGGCGGTACCTGGAAAGCCCGCAAACGATAATATCTAAAGGTAACGGATCGGGAAGAAACCGAACAATCAAAGGATAGGGTGAAATTTTGCCCTGCAACGCTTGAACTGCTGCGATAATGACAATAATCTCGTAAACCATTGCCCCGAATAGCACAATAAAAATCAGCGTTATCGCCGCCCCAAAATCCAAAGATGTTACTGAGAATACATTCATCTTCATCCCACAAACAAGTGCCGTGATAAATACCGCGCATCCAGTGTAGAGTAGCATGGTAAGATTATCTAGATCGTTTGTTCTTCTTTTTTAAGATAGTGAGCTTACCGCATCCGATTCAGTATCAGGGTAGCAAGAGAACCCTGGCAGCAGACATTCTCCATTTTTTACCACGTAAGATCGAGAGATTTATCGAACCTTTTGCTGGGACTGCCGCAGTTAGTATTGCGGTGGCAGCTAGATATATTTCTCAAAGTTTCTGGCTGAACGATCTCAATCAGCCGCTAATCGAACTATTGGAGCTAATTATTGAAAGACCAGATGAAATAGTCAGTGCCTATACAGAGATCTGGAATGGACAACATGATGATTCGATCGAGCATTATGCTGAGGTTAGAGAAAAGTTTAATCAGACTCACGATCCAAAGCTGTTTTTGTATTTATTGGCTCGATGTGTTAAAGGGGCTGTTCGATATAACTCTAAAGGTTTATTCAATCAAAGCCCTGACAAGAGAAGAAAAGGAACGCAGCCTGAAAATATGCGGAAAAATATTGAAGGAGTTTCTGCCTTTTTAAAAGGTAATTGTAAATTTACGAGTCTAGACTATCGGGAAGTTTTAGCTACAGTAAGTAGTAGTGATTTTATTTATCTAGATCCACCGTATCAGGGTGTATGTGGAAATAGAGATGCTAGATATTTTGCTGGAATCGATCGAGATGAATTTGTGCTAGCGATCGAACAATTAAATCGACGCGGGATCGCATTTGCAATTAGTTATGATGGGAAGCTCGGAAACAAAACTTTTGGGATACCACTACCGCCAGAGTTAGGACTCAAGAGAATTGAAATCGAAGTCGGTCGATCGACTCAATCAACTTTGCTGGGTAGATCGGAAATAACGGTAGAATCTTTGTATCTATCATCTAGCTTACTCCCAGAGACTTTTGCAGGGCTAGAGAGCTATAATCACATGGCACCAAAACAGCTTACGCTTCTAGAAACAAATGGACGACTCTCAGCAGCTACCCGATGATTTTATTCAACTTTGTCAGTCAGTAACCGCAAAAAGGCCGAAAACTGTAATCGATCATATTTTGCAATATGGCTTTATTACGACAGAAGATCTGAAGGAAACTTATGGTTATAACCATCCACCCAGAGCAGCTAGAGATGTGCGCGAATATGGCATCCCATTAGAGACTTTTTCGGTGACGGGTAGTGATGGTAGAAAAATCGCTGCGTATAGATTTGGCGAGATTGGGAAGGCAAGATTTTCGAGGTTATCTGGTCGGACAGGTTTATCGAAACAGATTAAAGATGAGTTGATTAGGCGATATGGGTGCAAGTGTTTTATCTATCTAGAGGAGGTCAATCATCGTGAATTGCAAATCGATCATCGCATCCCGTTTGAGGTTGATGGCGAACCAGATTTAGCACCGGAGAATTTCATGTTGCTTTGTGGTTCTGCCAATCGAGCAAAGTCATGGTCGTGTGAGCATTGTGAAAATTGGCAGAGTTTGAAGGATAAATCTATTTGTCGATCGTGTTACTGGGCGTATCCTGAAAGTTATACTCATATTGGGATGCGTCAGGTTAGAAGGGTGGATTTGCTATGGGAAGGGGCTGATGTTCGAGTCTATGAAGCGTTAAGGCAAAGAGCGATTAGTCTAGAAAAAGAAATTTCTGAGTTGATTAAGGAAATTATCGATCGGGAGCTAGGGGTAGATGATAGCTGCTAACATTTCAGTCTATTCTGTTCGATCGTATATTTAAGTTTATTTATCTGTAATATGTACAATTCTACTAAAACGCTAGATTCATTCTTCACAGGTGACGATCGAGTGATGGTTATCAAGGGTGAATGGGGAGTCGGAAAGACTTATCTTTGGGACTCTTACATCAAAAAAAGAATAGAAAAGAAGGATCTGAAACAGATTGCATATAGTTATATCTCTCTATTTGGTAAAACATCTCTCTCCGATATTCGTTCATCAATATTTCAATCTGCACAGAAAATTGCATCAGATGAGAAAATTGATGAGCAGTTTAAAAAAGAGTTGTCGAAAAGCACTCAATTATTAAATCGAATTCCTTGGATAAAAGATTCAGGGAAAAAGGCGATAGAAACGGCCCCTTGGTTTGGATGGATAACATATCTATCGAAATTTATACCATATACCGATAAGTATTCTGGTATTATTTCCGTCTTAGAATATGTACTGGTAAAGGATTACATTATATGTTTTGACGATTTAGAGAGAAAGGGTAGCAGCTTGTCCGTTCGGGAAATCATGGGGCTTGTTGACGAACTAGCTAGGCAGAAAAACTGCAAGGTTATCCTTATCTTCAATGAAAACTCTTTCTCCGAAGAGAAAGACAAGAAAGAATTTGAATCTTACCGAGAGAAAGTTGTTGATGCAGAATTAAGTCATAATCCTACACATACACAAAATTTGGTGTGTGTATTTCCAGAAGATCATCGATTATTTAGTTCGATTGAGCGGTTTGCGATTACTTTAGATTTGAAAAATATTCGTGTGACAAAGAAGTTGAAAAGCTTTATAGGTAAATTCTGGTCTGAGCTAGAACATTCGGATGAATTAGTAATTAATGAGTTTGTCAATCATTCAATGATACTATTCTGGTCTTATTATTTACGTGGGTCTGCATTGCCATTTGAATTTGTAAAGAGGAGGCTAAAAGATGGTTTGGATGTTTCTTATATACTTGACAAGAAAGAAATGCCGGATTCCGAGAAGAAATACCAATTAATTTCATTTAAAATTGATCTTTCTTCTTCCGCTTTTGACAATTGCATTATCCAATATCTTGAATGTGGATATGTCGAAACATCAGAAATTATAGACTCAGTGCGAGAAGTATCTAATAAAGTCAACATTATTTATGTACGCCAAGAGTTGCGTGCTGCATGGGATCTTTACCTGGATTCATTTGCAGATAACAAACATGAGATTATCCGGTCTTTCCAATCGATACTTTCCAAGTATATCGATAAAATTCATGTTCGAGAATTTTCACAAATTCTTGTGATGCTCAATGACCTTGGCGAAGATGTTAATGGACACATGGAGAAATATTTAGAGTTACATCAAGAAGAAATAAGCAACGTAAATATACGTGATTTATCTATTTTTGAAGGAGTTAATTTCGAGCCACTTATGGATCGTATTAAATCGATTAAAATCAAATCCAATAATATTGATATAGATCGGGTTGCTATGAAAATAGCAACTGAAAGAGGCTGGTATCCAGAAGACATAGAATTTCTAGCCTCCATTACTCAAGACGAATTTTATCAATGGATAAAAGGAAATCCTGCGAATCTTATGACGAAACTTAAATCTGGGCTGCTATTTTTTGATAATGGAGGAGGAAGTTCTGAAGAAGACAATGAAAAATACGAACTAATTGTTGAAAATGTTAAAGGTGCAATCACTAAATGTGCATCAGAAAATTCTCTTAATCTAAAGCGTGCCAGTACAATCTATAAAATTAATATATGATAATAGTTCTAGATGTGTAACTGTTTTTTTATTCTATTCCGCAGCTCTGTGATTGTGAATAAATCGAATAATCAAAGGATAGCGTACAATATTACCCCATAAAGATTAAAATCAGATCTAAAGACTGTTAATTTGATCGATCTAACTG
>JAJAYU010000400.1 GCA_026786125.1 Chamaesiphon sp. | reverse complement strand
TGAGCGACAACTCATAAGCGATGAGGGCATCTTTAATATTGGTGGCAGTTACGCCATCAGGGTAAATCTGACTAAAAGCACGCACGTATGCTGGCACCTGTTGGAGCGATTGAATTGCGGTTGGCCATTGAGTACCCATCGTGCGCGGGTTACTCATCAGCGCATCGAGATGCTCCGCAAGATTGGTAAATTCCCCATCCCAATTAAATCGAAAGTTAAACCGTACATTAAATACCGTTGGGGTATTCACTCTAGTAGTAGCTCCGTCGATGCCGATCGAATGCGCGAGCCGATCTGCGCCACCCAAGCTAAAACTGTGACAACTCAGACAAGATTTTTGATTATTTTTAGACAGGCGCACGTCTTGAAATAATTGCTCCCCCAAAGCAACTTTCGGTTTATCTGTCGCAATTTCTCGCGGAATGGGTTGGATCGGTTGGTCAGTTTTAGTTATTTCTGCCTGTGCTGGCGTTGTGACGACTTGCTGGAGCGTAGTAAAGCGTTGCCACATGATGACAAGGAGACTCGCGATCGAGATTAAAGCCAGCCAGCCCATCCAGCCGCGAATGCGGCGATTGACAGTTAATAATTTCATTGCTATTTCCAACAGTAATGTTGAGGCAGCAGTTCTTCAGGGGCGAGTAGCTGCGAACCGATCGGCACAGAAGCCCTGTCGTAATAGGATTGGAGCAAATTTTGGATCTCTTGCCGTTCGCTCTCTGAGAGATTGCGTGGCGTAACAATGCCGATTCGTCGATCGGGAATTGCCACATAATAACCAGCGGGAAAATGCTGTTGGAGATAGCCAGACAGGAGAATACGGGACGAACCAAACCCATCATCGTGCATCATAATTGCCATCAGCAGTCTGCCATCCCGGCGTAGCTGGCGATGCGTCCACAGCTCTCTAGATGCCACTTTGAGATTGATGACTGCCCGCTGTTGCCAATTTATTCCGGCGGCTTCCCAGGCTGTCACCATTTCAGCACTCACCTCCTGACTACATTGAGATCGTTGGCTCAGTTGCTCGTAACGAGAATCGCGCTCTAGAATCGACCAAGTGAGGTCGTAGTCTGGCATGAGTAGTTTTTGATGGGAAAAATCCCCATG
Organism: Chamaesiphon sp.; assembly: GCA_026786125.1. Classification (GTDB taxonomy): domain Bacteria; phylum Cyanobacteriota; class Cyanobacteriia; order Cyanobacteriales; family Chamaesiphonaceae; genus Chamaesiphon. The sequence goes on along the minus strand of JAJAYU010000400.1, from coordinate 4,147 downwards.
ACAGGCGCACAGGCAGTTAGTGGATCTGTTTAGTGTCTCCTCTGTCGGTACGATGCTCCTCGGCAGCGGCTGTGCCAATGATGGGATGACTCGATCTAGTGCGTCGATGATGGTGTATGACATAGCTCAAATGCTGCTGGTTTGCATCTCACACATCCATCTAACTCGACTCCCATGTAAGTTCGAGACTAAGAATGACTAACTTGTGACTGACTTGCGATTACCCTCTACGATTAAAACTGATAGCGAACTGTGGCATTGAGATAATTGTCGCTAAAGTTATCTTTACCGACGATCGTTTCATAACCCAAATTGAGAAATAAACTGTTGGTAAACTCCGTTTGAAAACCAGTACTCAAACGAATAAAATCTCGATCGCTCGCACCAATTTTCGTGCGGATGGGGATACCAGGTTGAGTAACGAGTTCGGTCGAGATCTGCCGACCATTTTGAGCGAATTCATGCTCGAAGTTAGCCGCGAAATAAGGTGAGATCGTCGCAAAGGAAGTTTTAAATGGATAGGATACTTGGGCACCGATATTAAAAATCAACGAGTCTAACTCTTGAGGATTGACTTTGAGATTTAAAATGTCGCCGTTTTGCTCGGTGTAGCCATCGGTATTGACTTTGGTATAACGAATTCCCGCTGTTGGCCCAAATGATAAGCCATGATTGGAGCCGAAATCATAGCCACTATTTATTCGCAATGATAATTGGTTGCCATTGGGTTTCGCAGTGGCTTGGGTAAAACCTGGTACCTGAATATTGCGATCGATATTAAAGTTGTTCCAACCATAATTAATCAGAGCATCGGTGTAGAATTTATCCTGAGTATAGTTGCCATAGACAGAGACAGAGGTGCTGCTAACTGAAACTTTGCCTCGGTTATCATTCAATTGGTTATTAGTACTTGCAGAACTCACCGCTAACCCTACCGCGAGATTCTGGCTAACTGGATAATCAGCACCGACGGTAAAACCCTTGGTATCGATATTAAAACCCGTATTGGTAGTCGTGGTCGATCGAGATCCAAAATTCGTGTCACCATTGACAAATACACCAATCTGTCCATTTATTGGACGCGCGGTAGTTCGCAGTGCGAGTAACCGACCGTTAATATCGCGGGTTTGGCGGTTAGCATTGCCCAAAGCTGTTTCTGACTGAGCGGCGATCGATCGTCCCGCCGTAACAGTATCTAAAGCATAGGCAGAGATCAGCCTGTGACCCGCAGCAGTGGGGTGAAGTGGATCCCAGAATAGAGATGTGTCGGGACTAGCGCAAACAGCCCCAGTGGTCGTATTCAAGCAAGGTTGAGTAACGTTGCTAAAGCCAAATCGAGTGGGATTGGTAATGATGGCATTAAATAATGCTGCCATATCGGTAGGCACGATCGATAAATTGGGATTCTGTTGGGACAGAGCTTGGAGAGATGTCCTCAAGCCACTATTATGTGCTGCTGATAGTTGGGAAAGTCCGGCACTTTGCACTGGATCTGCCGCACCAGCAGGAATCTTACCTAAGTCGGGAAGATTGGGGACGACTATTTGCTGCGCTCCAGCATTTACTAGCCTTTGAGTAGCTGTGGATAGATTGCCAACTACTGTGGCTGGATTGGTAATACCGCCGCCGAGATAGTCATTGGCACCCGCCCAGATGACAAATAATTGGTTGGGATTGACTGTAGGTGAGAGGAGTAAAAAGCCATTGAGTTGAGTCGTCAAACCTGGAAGTGCGACATTAATTGTATTGCCCGTACCGCTGGTAGCTCCACCCACGGCGAAGTTATTCGTCGTTCCGGCTGGTAATTTCAACTCGGTAGAAAAACCTTCGACCCAAACAGGGCCATTAGAAAAACGTCCGTTAAAGTAAGGCGGACTGGGCGGAACTAGTCCCCCAGTTGCTTTAAAAGTGTTGCCATTATCTACCAGGCTATCACCAAATATATTTATCCCCTCGATACTTTGTGCTAAGACTGGCAGCGGTAACAAGCAGGATAAGAGCAAACCGAGTTTGATAAGAAAAAGTCGTTTTAGCATAGTTGTTATCGATATTCTCAGGAGCAAATTTACTCTGTAATTAGATCGATTATCGGATTTTTGTTCGATCGATAAAAATATTCTGCCCGATATTGAAACCAAATGTAATGTCGATCGAATGAATGCAAGTCAACGAAATCGGTTTGTGACCTATCGCCAAGCGGAAGGGTAGATGAGATCTTTAGTTATTAGCCGCGAACATTCTTTCCATAACATAGTCAAGCCAACCATAGTAGAACTAATAATAATCAGTACGCTAAGAGATGACAAGAGAATCTCTTTGGTCGAGTTTCTGGAGTTATTAGGCATAATTTTTTAGATTAAAATTGAGTTTAGTCGAAGATTTAGCTCGTTTTATTTGAACCAGATATATCGATTAAACTCTACTACTAGCTGAGTTCGAGCCTAAGAATAACTGACTTGTGACTGACTTCCAAAGCAAAAGAGATCGATCGTTAATGAAGCTAAAGATTCCATATTTCTCGGTTGCGAACTGCTTGGGAAACTAGATCCTCAAGTGATAAAATTTGTAGAACCGATTCTTCAAAGGAGAGGCTCCGCCAACGAGTCAGTGGCTTTTCGTCGGAAATGCACTTTCAATCCATCTTTGGGACGGGGAGAGGGAATCATTTCCAGGTCGAGATTTTGCTCGGTTACTAAGTTCCATTCATAGTCACGAACCAGCAAGGCGGCAAAAATTTTCATCTCTAATCGGGCAAATTCCTTGCCCAGACACTCTCGTACACCGCCCCCAAAGGGCGCGTAACCCAAGGGTTTAGTCTCGCCAGTTCGAGCCGGATCGAAGCGTTCGGGATCGAACTGTTTGGGATTGGGATATAGAGTCGGATCTTGATGAGTTAAGCCGATATGATACAAAACCGACCAGCCTTTGGGAATGGTGTATCCGTTAATTTCACAGGATTGAATGACTTCTCGAAAGCCCCCACCGACTGGAGGTACCAGCCGTAACACTTCCTTCAAAACTCGGTCTAGATATTCCATCTGTTTCAAGTCCTCCAGCGTCAGCGGTTCGCGGTGCGTGAATCGCTCTTGTTCGGCTCGCACCCGCTCCAATACGTCTGGATGCTGTGCCATGAGCAGACAGAAAGAGGCGATCGCGGAGGTGAGCGTTTCATGTCCGGCAAACAGCAAAGTCAATACTTGATCTTTGAGTTCGTCTAAACTTAGCTTGTTTCCCTGTTCGTCTTGAGCATTCATTAAAATTCCCAACGAATCTTGTCCTGTGCCTGCATGTTGTTGGCGAGATCGGGCAATTCGTTCGATTTCGCCCAGCAGCAATTTGCGACTCTGTAATGCTCGACTATACTTCGTTCCAGGAAGCCGCAGGGGCACAGAGAATACACCCTGTGCCCAAGCTTCAAACCAGTGTCCGAAGGCAGTCTGCGAACCCGATGAAACTCCGACTAGAAGCTGACAGGCAATATCTAGCGTGTAGTTTCGCAGTTCTGGATACCAAGTGAGTGTACCTTGCTGCTCCCACCGATTGAGATAGTTATGGGTCACATCCATCATGCTGGCAATATAGCTAGCAAGCACTCTGGGTTGAAACGCTTGAGCCAACAGTTTGCGGCGTTGTAGATGTACGCTTCCTTGCTGTACCGATATTGCTGCTGCACCCAGCAATGCCTTGGTGCTAGTCGGCCAACTAGTCACAAAATATTGGTTTTCGTTAAGTAATACAAAGCGAACGGCATCAGCCCCCGCTAAGTAAATCGTCGGGCTACCAAATAGATGAGTTCTAAAAATGTTCCCATATTGCTGGCATCGCTTGTTGGCAAAGTCAGGATCTTGCAGGAAGTTGAGAGTTTCACCGATAACGGGCAGTCCCAATCGACCTGGCGGTAGGGGCAGTGAATTAGCAGGGTGAGAAGTTATCATGAGAGCGTAAAAGGTGTAGTTGGCGATCGGTACTCCTCGCTTCATTGAAGAGTATTTAAACTATCCTCTAAAGCCAGTTTTAGGTCATTTATAGGTTGAAAAAATCACGATTGGGTTATTAGCCCCCGCTAGCTCGATTAAAGTTTACTAACTCTTGCTTTGGTCGAAGATCTCGGACTGCAAGTTTTTGATAAAGTAGGACTATATATGCG
>JAJAYU010000399.1 GCA_026786125.1 Chamaesiphon sp. | reverse complement strand
TTATCAATTATCAATTATCAATTATTTAATGCACGCCTCTGGTGTTGAGATCGATCGCGTATAACGATCTACCAGCAGCAATAAATAAGCAATCTCGATCGCATCCCCCAAATGTCAGATTGGCGACAGTTTCTGGCACGAGAATTTTACCGATCCGCGTGCCATCAGGGGTATAGATCTGGACGCTATCTTCAGAACTAGTAAACACATTGCCCGCTAGATCGATCCGCAAGCCATCAGGTTGACCAGGATCGATCGTCGCAAACAGCCGACCATTAGTAGTCTGGCGATTATCGACCAAATCGTAGGCACGAATCTGGTGCGCGCCGTCAGGAATATTGAATGCAGATGAATCGGAGATATACAAAATCGACTCATCGGGACTGAATGCTAATCCATTAGGACGCAGGATATCGGTGACGACGGCATCGATTTCGTCGGTGGCGGGATCGAAGCGGTAGACATAACTACCAGGTTGTTCCTGCACTCCGCCATACCCTTGATGGGGTGCCTTAATGCCGTATGGTGGATCGGTAAACCAGATCGTACCGTCGCTTTTAACTACTAGATCGTTGGGACTATTGAGGCGTTTGCCCTGATAGCGATCGCACAATACGCGCCACTGGCGATCTTGTTCGCGGCGAATAATAGCCCGTAAACCGGACGAGCAAGACACCAATCGCCCCTCTAAATCGCGGTAATTCCCATTTTGATAATCCGATGGGTCGCGTAAAATACTAACTCCATCTGGCGCACTCCAACGAAGTAATCGATTGCCGTGTGCATCGCTCCAGATGATGCTGTCATCCGCTGGAAAGTAAACAGGGCCTTCACTATGAATGGCACCGTTGGCCAGCTTTTTGAGGGCAGTATCGGGTCGAATCAGTGCGCGCATTCGATCGTCATAAATGTTGATTGCGTGTGAGTATGTCTCGATCGGTTCGACCATCACAACCTCCGCAATTTGAGCTAGTTTTTTGACTCTGGTATTAACAAGATAAAGTGACCAGTCGGATCTCTGATCAGACCTGTTTGATCGTCACCTGTGACAATTAATTCAATTTGCACATAAGCGGTATCATAGCGTTCTAGCGCAACTGGAATCGGGCGACCATGCGCGGGTTCGTGGTAATCGAGTAGTTCGATGCCTAAACTTCCCTGAGTAGGTCTTAATGCCGTAATTTGGACTTTTGGATCTGGTAAACCATCCATCCGCGCCTGAGTTTCGCCTGAGTTGAAACTGCCGCCATCAACGTGCATTCCGAGCGAGTCACGGTAGAATTTTAGGCTTTGTTCAGTGTTAGTTATTGCGATCGCCGTGTGGTCGATGCCTAGAAATAATTTGTCGCTGGCTTGGTGCCACTTCTGTTGTCCTTTGTCTGGTGGAAAGCAGATCAGCTCTAGCGGATGGCGATCGGGATCTCTAAATTTGAATGCTTGAGTACCAGCAGCCTCTTGATTTTCTAGCGGTATAGTTTGGGGGCTAGTTGAAATCGGTTTGATCGCAAATAATTGCAGATGAGCATAAGCACGATCCATGTTACTGACAACGATCGCCAAATGCTGAAACCACAGATCGTAACTTTGGGAATCTTGGGGAATCGGCTGACCTTTTCGATCTAAATATTGCATCAATCGGATCTGTTCGTCACCGAGCTTGAGGGTAGCAATCCGAATTCTGGAATGGCTGATTTCTGGCGAAGGATCGGTATTTTCTTCAATCGTAATATCAGAAATTACTTCAAAGCAGAGTGCTGTTGTATAAAAAATCAGCGATCGATCGAGATCGGTTACAGTTAAGCAGATTGCTTGAATTTTTTGAGCTTGAATAGCCGATCGACTAGATGTATCCATAACTATTTATTTTAAGAAAAGTGCATCGAGGGAAAATGCACCAGGACCTAAACCACCGATCGCGATTAGCATCAGGCAATACATAAAGGCTTTTTCCCAACTCGGTGGTTCGCCCTTACCCGTTGGTCCCTCATACTGTCCGGTGGGAATTAAGTAAGGATCGCGGGCAACAAAGGGCGATCCGTGAGCAATTTCCAGCACAGCAGCAAATGCCATCGATCCAAAAATCGCTACACTGGCTAGCGGTGTAAGTAGCCCTAAAACTAAACAAACCCCACCTGCTATCATCGACAAGGCCGAGAGAAAACAGAGAAACACGGGCAGTTTGAGTGCTGTTGCCCATTGTTTGAGATGGGTCATTTTGGGATAACCGTGTAGCACGAATAAGATCCCAGTTCCCACCCGTAGCAGCAGTAGAACAATCCCCTCAACTCCTGATGGGAATCCGATATAGAGTTTTTCCAGTAGATTTAACCCTGGTAGAAGAGATGTGCTGTTACTTCCGAGCATTAAGGCGATCGCAAATTTATCAATCATGATTCCCCATCGAAAACTGTTAATCTGATCGAATAAACTTCCGGTATGAATCTTAGCTAGGCGATTAGAATTCTAATCGAATTGAGGTGAAATGCGAATCGACCAATCGAAAGATATCTAACTTACCCCATTTGGTAGAGGTTGATTCCCGATCTACTCTCTAAAATGGGGAACACATCCACCCATAATCTATGAGTTATTCGCCTTACGTACTCAAAGGACAAGTAGCCCTGGTAACTGGTGGGAGTTCTGGCATTGGTGAAGGGGCGGCACGTTGTTTGGCACAGGCAGGTGCAGCGGTTGTGATCAATTACCATTCGGATCGAGCAGCAGCAGAGCAGATCGTTCGCGACATTATCTCTGAAGGTGGCGCAGAGTTGGCTGAAGGTATGCCGAGGGCAATCGCCATTGGTGCCAACGTTGCAAAGGAAGAAGAAGTTAAAGCGATGTTTGCCCAAACGATCGCCACATTTGGGACGATCGATATTTTGGTGAATAATGCTGGAATTCAACAAGACGCTGCCTTTGTCGATATGACGTTGGCACAGTGGAATCTGGTGATGAATGTTAACTTAACCGGACAATTTCTCTGCGCTCGTGAGGCGGTGAAAGAATTTTTGCGCCGGGGTGTGAAACCAGATATTTCCTGTGCCGCTGGCAAAATCATCTGTATGAGTTCGGTGCATCAGGTGATTCCCTGGGCGGGGCACGTCAATTATGCCACCAGTAAGGGCGGACTTGAGATGTTGATGAAAAGCATGGCTCAGGAACTCGCACCGCAGAAAATTCGGATTAATAGTATTGCCCCAGGCGCGATCGAAACTCAAATTAACACGGCTGCTTGGAGTACGCCCGAAATGAAAGCGAAATTGCTGCAATTGATTCCCGCTGGGCGAGTGGGGATGCCGGAGGATATTGGGAAAGCAGTGGTGTGGCTGGCTTCCGATGATTCTGATTATGTCAATGGCACGACATTATTTGTCGATGGTGGTATGACGCTGTATCCAGGATTTACAAAAGGTGGTTAGACGATGCCAACGCAAGTGTCAGTTAATTCGGGTCAGATTACGATTAATGATGAGTCTACATTTTTAGTCACCGATGCTCATGGGTTGATCGATGAAACATTAGCACAGGGCTTTTTTGTTGCAGATACCCGACTGCTTTCTTACTATGAAATTTCGATTAATCGCGATCGAGCGATCGCTCGGCAAAATAAATGACGAAACTACTAGAAAGGAGGATTGTCGTTTCGATAACGATCTCCGTTGATAGCTGCGGCCCTGTTACACCAGGCGGTACCCAGGTAGTGGCGGAGTTGTGGAGGAGAATATAGGTCACAAACAAGCTCACGAAGATCAGACTCTCTGACAGCAAAAAGATGGTAAAACCAAACATTGCCTTGCCATGCAGATCGTGGTGTTGTCCGCCACTACCTGGGCAACAAACGTTGCAACCACTGGGGGAGACTTTGCCGGAGCCGCTCTAAGTTAATCGGCTTGGAGGGTGACAGCT
>JAJAYU010000398.1 GCA_026786125.1 Chamaesiphon sp. | reverse complement strand
CACCATAATAGCTGGCCCCTGCTTTGAACGTATCCCCGAAGGTGAGGGCGGCTAGAGTCGTATAGCCCCCTGCACTGCCCCCAGAAATTGCCAATCGATCGGCATCAGCTAAATTCTGCTCGACGAGATAGAGCGCGGCATTGGTGCAGTCATCGACATCAACGATGCCCCACTTACCATCCAAACGGTGTTGATAAGCTTTACCGTAGCCAGTACTCCCACCATAATTGACATCGACAACGGCAAAGCCGCGACTTGTCCAGTATTGGGTTTTGAGATTGAGCTGGCTGGAAGTAGCGGCGGTGGGGCCACCATGACTTTTGACTAGGAGCGGGGGTTTTTCGCCCAGGAGCGGCTGGTAGTCGGGATTGGTAGGTGGGTAATAGAAGGCGTAGGCAGTCCCCTCGGTGGTGGGGAATTCGATCGATTGAGGGACAGATAGATAGGCTGGATCGAGATCTGATTTGGTGGAGCGTTGGAGGATTTCGTGAGCTTCGGTGAGCAGATCGATCGCCATAATTCGATTAGACTGGGTAGCTGAAGCTGCACAGCAATAGACGGAGTTTCCAGTTGCGCGAATGCCAGAAATATCGGTATAGGGCAGATTGAGCTGAGTCAAGTGCTGACTGAGGGTGTTAATTAAGGCGAGCTGCCAGATCCCCTGTTGAGTGTAGGCGCAGACAATCCGGTGTTTACCAATCAGTGCATAGGTAGACATCCCAAATACCCACTGGGGTAGTCCAAATTCGGCAGCCAATTCGTAGACAACCTTGCTGGTGCCGTTATTCCAGTAATAAAGATTACCCCAACCAGATCGATCGCTGATAAAATATAGTCGATCGTCTGATGACCATTGGGGCTGACAGATCGTCTCATTCGCGCCACCTGCAATCAAAGTCGGTGCAGCGAGATAGCCATTGGTGACTGTCGCAATTTGCAAATTAGTCCCATCCCACGGTAGATTTGGATGATTCCAACTCAACCAAGCTAATTTAGTACCATCAGAATTTAGGCGTGGAGCCGCATAAAAATCACAGCCACCAACCATCACATATAAATCATCAGGTTTGGTTAAACTGATACTGACGATCGTATTTAACGGCTCAAAGTCTGCCGAATCATGCTCTTCCTGGACACAAATCAATCGTTCGTGACGGGCATCGACAGTGAAATCGGCATATCTCTTGGTTTTGTCATGAGTGAGTTGACGAACTTGCTGCGGATTTTCGGCTCTCAGATCCTGGACATACAGACAATTATCACTATTGTTACTAAAATAAACTCTTCCATCGACAACTGTATAGGCAGCACCGCCATACTCATGGACGCGATTCCGCACATTATATTCCGGCGGCGTAACATCACTAATTTTGCCATCTTCAGTCCGTCTCACAATCACACTGCGCCCTGCTTCTTGAGGGCGTGATTCTAGCCAATAAGTATCCGTCCCATCCAGGACAATCGAACCAAGTCCAATACTATCAGCCACGATCGAATCAGCAGTAATTGGGGACTTCCAAGAACCAAAGGGCGCGAGTTTCATAGGATCTTTTTGGTAGAGGATAGCAGCAGTGATTAGACGAAATCATCAGTATAATTTAGCCCACAAATTGAGTAAATAGTACCAACACAAAAATCGCTTAATAAGGATTCTAACCGATCGAGTAGAAGCCTCAACCTCAAGCTTGGTAATAATTTACTGGCTATCCTAACTCTACAATAATTAAAGCTAGATAACGTCAATTATCTAGCTTCATAATTTCACCTGATTTTATTATCTCTACCATTGAAATCCATGCAGTTTTGGTAATGGCGCGGAAGTCGATGTCACCCGCAATAATCGCGGAATTGTGCCGCTATTGTAAACCCGAAATTCACTCTCAACACTAGCATCAGCGTCCCGTACAGCTTGATTCATCACTGTCGAGCCATTTTGATCGGAAACAGAACGATGAAACGTGCCCCTGGGAATCCTTAGGATCTCGCGATCGGTCTCCAGTCGCACGATATGATAGGGATAGTTCCAAGTAAAATTGACCAGATAAAATGTCCTGCCTCCAGATATCGCCAACAGGTTGTCTTCCTGATGGGGGTGTAGATAAAATTGCCAATAGCCCTCACTACTATCCGGCGGGCTGACAGCAGGGCCTTGATGGACGACCAGATCGCGAACATTTGACTCTGGCACGGTAATATCAAAGAAGCGAACGCTAGGCGTATCGCGAAATTTTTTGTAGCTGACCATTTCAAACATAGGTTTTACCTGATCCAAATAAAGGTTGAATTACATATCAGCGTCCCACATCTAATTTTGTCAAACCGTCAATCCTGGACATTTTTGTCAGTTCGTGATCTAGTTTTAGCAGCTAATTCAAAGTCCCTGCTCCGAAAATTGCTTTCGGAGCATCGAGATTGTTTGCCCCAATTTGGGAATGCTTAGTGTAGCATTGAAACATGGGCGATCGAAGTCTCATGTAGTTGCAGACTCTTAATTTAGCAAAATCGGGGCAATTATAATATGGCAGTATCATTATCCAAAGGGCAACGGGTATCTTTAGAAAAGATTGCTCCAGGACTGACAGAAGTTTTTGTGGGATTGGGTTGGGATCTTAAATCGGTAGATACAGGCGTTGATTTCGATCTCGATGCTTCAGTATTTTTACTTGGTAGTAACGATAAGTTAATATCTGACAAGCATTTTGTTTTTTTTAATAATCTGACTAGTCCAGATGCGGCTAAATCGATCGAGCATACTGGTGATAATCTCACAGGTGCAGGTGATGGTGATGATGAGGTAATCAAGGTTAAGTTAACGCAAGTTCCCGCTGAAGTTGAGAAAGTTGTAATCACAGTTACAATTCATGAAGCTCAAGAGCGGAAGCAAAATTTTGGCCAAGTCCAGAATGCTTTTGTCCGCATTGTCAATCTTCAAAATGAGCAAGAAGTTGTTCGTTACGACTTGGTAGAAGATTATTCAACTGAGACAGCTTTAATTATGGCCGAACTCTATCGCAAAGATGGTGAGTGGCGATTAAATGCTGTTGGAGCTGGTTATCAAGGTGGTTTGAAAGCATTACTCGATCGCTATCAATCTCCGTAGTAATGATCAATCAATTAGTAAGTATATTCTATGACAATTAGTCTTCAGAAAGGACAGCGAATTTCTTTATCTAAAGAAGCCCCAGGACTAACTAAAATCATCTGTGGATTGGGTTGGGATATTGTCAAACCTGATGGTGGCGGATTTTTTAGTAAATTCGGTAATAAGGCAGGCGAAGATTACGATCTAGATGCTTCAGTTGTTTGTCTCAACGATGCTGGAAAACTCGTCGATAACAACAATATTATTTACTTTGGTAATCTCGCACATCCTTCCGGTGCGATTGTGCATCAAGGCGATAATACGACTGGTGCAGGTGATGGGGATGATGAAGTAATCATGATCGATTTATCGCAAATTCCGTCAAGTATTGGCAAGCTAGTATTTGTCGTAAATATCTATGATTGTCAAGGACGCAAGCAAGATTTTAGTCAAATCGAAAATGCTTTTGTTCGACTAGTAAATACTGCGAATAATCAAGAGCTAGCAAGATTTAATCTCTCTGGTCAAGATTATCAGGGTATGAGTAGTATGATTTTAGCTGAGGTTTATCGCCACAATCAAGAGTGGAAAATGGCCGCGATCGGTAATGGTGTCAGCGTCAACGGATTGGGCGAACTCGTTAAAGCTTATATCTAAGTTTTACCCACTTTTGAATGACTCAATATGGTTAATATTGAGTCATTTTTTGTATTCACCGATGAATTGTATTATTCACCAGCATCAGACAGTTTTTCTGGCGCATCTTCCCGCTGAGAAAAACCCCAAGCAAAAATAATGCCGATCGTTGATACGATTAGTAGCTCTGGAACTTCTACTTCAGGGAATGCTGCCTTTACTAATAACTTAATCCCAACGAGGGCAACCGTTACATAACCAGCATCTTCCAAGTGGGTATACTCATCCAACCATTTAATAAATAGTCCTGCCATAAATCGTAGAATAATAATCCCAATTGTCGCACCACTAATTACCAACCAAGTATCAGTTGATACGGCAATTGCTGTCGCAACACTATCGAGAGAAAAAGCAAGATCCGTGATCGCAATTGTCGGAATTGCTTGCCACACACTAGTAAATTGTGGCCCATGATGCGCGCCGTCTTCGCTTGTTTTAGAACTAAAATATTGATATACCAACCACAGTAGATAAGCAGCACCCAAAACCTGAAATTGCCAGTAGCGCACTACCCAAGTAGCTGCCAAAATCAATGTCATGCGGAGGATATAGGCAAGAATCAAACCGATATTCAATGCCTGACGGCGTAATTTGTCATCAGCCAATCCTTGGGAAATAGAAGCCAAGGCGACGGCATTGTCAGCCGATAATACGGCTTCTAAGGCAACTAGTACTAGTAATAGCATTGGTGTCGAAGTACCAACGGCTACTGGAACATCGAGTAATTTGTCAATCATCAGATCGTTTAAGGCGTGAATTGTACTATTGAACTAACCATGTATTTATAGTACCCAGATTTGATCGAATATTTTGGGATGCTGTCAGATGGCGGTAAAATGTTGGTCGGTGCGTTTGGTCGATAATTGAAGTAGACAATGAAGAAGAAAAATCTGGCAGTACTATTCGGTGGTAGATCCGTCGAACACGAGATCTCGGTGATCACAGCGATTCAACTGATGAACGTCATCGATGTTACCCAGTACAATATTATCCCTGTCTACATCGCTCAAACTGGACGCTGGTATGTTGGTGACAACTTGCTCGACAAGAATTTCTATCGTCGTTTACCCAATTCGCTCACAGAAGCCCAAGAAGTCGCGCTCCTACCCATCGCTGGCAGTAAAGGGCTGAACTACCTCAACTCTCGCCCAAGTGACATTCTACCCATTGATATCTATTTCCTTGCCTTCCACGGCACCTTTGGTGAAGATGGCTGTATTCAGGGGATGCTGGAGATGGCTGATGCTACCTATACAGGTTGTGGTGTGCTAGCTGCGGCTCTGGGGATGAATAAGTATCAGTGCAAAATGATGCTCAAAGCAGCCGGAATTCCAGTGCTACCTGCGGCATTGATCGATCGACGAGATGCCCAGAAGAGTCTAGAATCAGTCCGAGCGCAGATTTTTGCCACACCTGGCTTGGAGCAATTGCCCCTATTTGTCAAACCTTGTAATCTAGGCTCAAGTATCGGGATTGGGGTTGCCAAAGATGAGTTGACCTTAAATGCTTGCTTGGTAAATACATTCAGGTATGATAGTCACGCGATCGTCGAACCCTGTGTCAAAGAGATTGTGGAAATTAATGTCTCAGTACTAGAGGATGATGAAATTACGGCATCAGTAATTGAAATGCCCGTTTCCGTTAGCGGTGTGCTGACATTTGAAGAGAAATATCTCCGCGATGATGGTGGTAAAAAAACAGGTGGTAATGAATCCCAAGGCATGGCAAGTTTGTCGCGGATTATCGACCCCCCAGATCTCGATCCTGCTCTCAAACAAGCTGCGCTGGACTATGCCAAACAAGCTTTTAAAGTATTAGGTTGTTCGGGCGTATCACGGATTGATTTTATCATCGATGCTAGTTCCAATCAGCTCTATTTTAACGAGATCAATACTCTCCCTGGTTCACTCTCTTTTTACCTATGGGTAAAATCAAATCCACCGCTAGTTTATACCGAGTTATTAAATCGGATCATTCATCAAGCCGAGAAGCGTCAAGTTACAAAACTCGCCCTTAAACGTCAAGAAGGAATGCGATCACTATTTAAATAATTGATAATTGGGTTTGTAAGATGGATATTTAGATCTGTACGCTGGGTTGAAGAATGAAACCCAACCAACCCAACCAATTACTTTGGTTTTGCTCTAACTAAGTGATGGAATCGCCAGAAAAAGATCACAGCAGAAATCGCAATTCCGATCGATTGACCAATCCACAAACCATTGCCACCCAGAGGAGTGTAGAAGCCTAACCAATAGCCACTAGTTAAACCCACACCCCAAAAAGCTAATAAGCTAAGTAACATCGGAATACGGGTATCTTGCAAACCATAGAGAGCACCCAGGATTATTTTCTGAGGGCCATCTACAATTTGAGAAATAGCGGCGATGATCATTAGTCCAGTTGCTAAAGTAACGACTTTGGTATTTCGTGGATCGCTAATATCAATAAAGATCCCAATAATTTGCTGTGGGAAAACTAACATCATGATCATTACTAAAATCATGAATACTAGTCCGATCCCCGCACCGACATAACCAGCACGAGTTATCCCAATTCGATTATTTTGGCCTACTTCTTGTCCAACTCGAATTGTCGCGGCATAGGACATTGCCAGGGGGACCATAAAAGTAATCGAGATTGTTTGAAGCACAACTTGATGAGCTGCTAAAACTTCTGTACCCAGAGCACCCATCAGGTAAGTAACGATCGCAAATAGGCTGATTTCTAAGGCGGTTGCACCCCCAATTGGTAAGCCAATCTTGATTAATTTTGAGAGAATTTGACGATCTACTCGATAAATATGCCGAAAGAATTGATAATGTTTGAGTTCTGGTTGCGTCAGCATATAGCTAATTAAGGTGGCAAACATCGCCCACATTGCTAAAACGCTAGCTAGGGCAAAACCAGCAATTCCCAAGCGCGGACAGCCAAATTTGCCAAAGCCTAGAGCATAATCACCAACACTATTAATGATTGTGCCACCGATCGCGATCGCTACGACAATCCGGGTCTGAGACATCGCCGAAACAACACTTCGGAGGAGCGCGAATCCTAATGCAGGGAAGAATCCCCACGCCATCACATCGAGATAAGTATTGCCCAAAACTACCGTCGTCTCTGCTTGCCCCAAATAACGCATCACCAAGTCAAAATTGTAAATGCAGAGTGAAATCGGGATACTCAAGCCAATCACTAGCAGACAGCCCTGTTGAACAACTCGTTCAATCTGGAGCTTGTCACCTGCACCATAAGCAGTCGCCAAAATCGGGCTGACGCTCATGGTGATCCCCGTGGCGGCATGTACAAACACCCCGAAGGTTAGCGCGGCTAAGCCTCCTGCTGCCAGAGTTTCCAGCCCCATTCGTCCCATCATCAAGGTATCGACAAAGCCAATTACTGCTTGAGAAAGTTGTACGCCGATTAGGGGAATTGCTAGCTTCAGAAATTCGGTGGCTTCGCGATAAATTGGTAACGGGATCGATCTGGATTTATGACTATTCATTCCTTCCAAGTTATGCGAAATAGGCTGTGAAAACAAGAATATATCAGCCCAAAAGCAGATATTTCAAGGATTTGATATAATTGATCCTACTAACTCTCATCTTCACGGCGATCGAATGGTAGAACTTAAGCTGGCACAACTTCGTAATTTATTTACCGAAATGGAACAGGCATTAATTGCTTATTCTGGCGGGATTGATAGTACTTTGGTTGCTAAAGTTGCCTATGATATTTTAGGAGATCGAGCATTAGCTGTCACTGCAAAATCACCATCTTTATTACCTGAAGAACTCGAAGATGCGATCGATCAAGCCAGATTGATCGGCATTACTCATCAGATTGTTGAAACTCACGAAATGGACAATCCAAATTATGCATCCAATCCGATTAATCGGTGTTATTTTTGTAAAAGTGAACTCCACGATACACTTAAACCCCTAGCATTAGATCTTGGTTATGGTTATGTGATTGATGGTGTCAATGCTGACGATTTGCAAGATTATCGTCCAGGTATTCAAGCCGCCAAAGAACGCGGTGCCAGATCGCCACTAGCCGAACTAGGTATCACCAAAATGGAGGTGCGCGAAATTGCTAAATCACTGGGATTAGTCTGCTGGAATAAACCTGCCCAACCTTGTCTAAGCTCGCGGTTTCCCTATGGTGAAGAAATTACTATCCCCAAACTAAATCGCGTCGGTAGAGCTGAGATTTACCTCCGGCGATTGGGCTATGAAAATGTTCGAGTTCGATCGACTGGAGATACCGCGAAAATTGAATTGCCAGCCGATCTAATTCAACAATTCGTGGCTAGTATTAATCTAATCGAATTAACTAAGACGCTTCAATCTCTTGGCTTTATTTATGTCACTTTAGATTTAGAAGGATATCGCAGTGGTAAATTAAATCAGGTATTATCACAACTCGTTAATTAATAAAGAGCATGGGTTTAAATCCCTATCTTAAAACCTAATTATCAATTATCAATTATTTAATCACCCTTATTTGTTTAACTTAGTTAACAACCACAGCCCACTAACAATCCCAATAAAATGAGCAGTAATTGTGTGGGTATTCGCCAACACAATAAAAATATCTAAAGGTTGAATAATCTTGCTCAAAGCATCGGGGCTAAACATCCCAAACGATACAGCAGAGGATAACGATTTGCCGAGTAGGGTTCCAGCAATGGATTCTGCACCCAGCACACTCAATCCCATGCCAATGATCGATGACATCAATCCCCACTGCACAAGTTTAATTATATCGGCTCTTTTTGGCCGAAGATCGGGATTTTTGAGCTTGCGGGAGGTCGTGACATATCTAAATGACCAGAACGTGCTGATATACAGCACCAACAGTCCACCCAACGCAAAAAACAAACTTCCACCTGTGCAAGGATTACTAGCTCCGGTGCTGGCAAAGGGAGCAGAAAATATAAAAATCACAGTTGACACCACCGCTAAGACAAGTTGGAGCCAAAATCCTGCCCAACCGACTCGCCGCAGTTGTGCCGCAATTTTTTTGACAGTTTGGGGCGTATTGTCGTTAATTTCCATATCTGACATAAATATTAGTTAAGGAATTCAAAAGAAAATAGAATAATTATCCGTTGGTGTAAATTTAATGAGTTAAGCTATATATTGGGTAGCTATATTTTGTCTAATCATCAGTCATATTCATGACATTCAGTGGTTGCTCTCTTTAGTCTAGTTTGATCGAGTTTAGCTCAACCGTTAAACGAAGATTGGAACACCAACATTATAAGGTGGTAACAGCTATGAATTTTGAAGATATCTATTGCTTTTTCCGGAATCCGCCACCACTCTATCTTAATCAGGAGTTGGCGGTATGTTATATTCTCGATATTTTGCTTCAGGACGATTCATACGGTACTGAATTGATTGCTAGATTGGAGCATGAATCTTCAGTCTATCGGCTCTCAGATACTGTTTTATATAGCGCAGTCAAGTTCTTGGAAGCTTCCGGCACAATTGTCGGCTATTGGAAAAAAGTTACAGGTCGCGGTCGTCCGCGTCGGATGTATCAAATTTCACCTGAGTGGCGAAATAAAGCCGCAGAGCTAGCCTCTTTTTGGACTCAATATTCTCAACATCATTCTACACCCACGACTATCGTCTCAACGATCGATCATAGATCGTTCTCGATCGGTAGTTAAACCTGATGGGATTGGGATGAGTCAAAGTTTCAAAGTTATTTTGAGGGGTGATGATCAGCAGGCGTTATGCCTGCTTTTTCTTGACCAGATATGTTAACTTATATTGCGAGGTTAATTAAACTATCAATTGCTTTCATAATGGCTGCTAAACGGATTCTACTTTGGTATCGGAACGATCTTCGCTTGCATGACCATTTACCACTGACTCAGGCTCTAGCTGATGGTGCTAGCATAGTTCCAGTCTATTGCTTTGACGATCGACATTTTGGTCAGACGAGATTTGGATTTCCCAAAACAGGTCCATTTCGATCGCAATTCTTAATTGAAAGTATTGCTAATTTACAACAATCTTGGCAGACTCGCGGTAGTAATTTGATCATCCGACGAGGGCTACCAGAAGTAGTCATACCTGAATTAGTCGAGCAATTGGGGATTACTGATGTATATTATCATCGTGAAGTTACTGCCGAGGAAATTGCAGTAAGTACGGCATTGGAGCAAGCTTTAAAGCAGATTAATGTCAATTGCAAATCTTTTTGGGGTCAGACGCTCTATCAACTTCAAGATTTACCGTTTAATTTACCAAATATTCCCGAACTATTTACCAAATTTCGGAAGGAGGTAGAGCGAGATGCGCGGATTCAGATGCCGTTGGCTACTCCGGTTAGTCTACCGTCATTACCTGTAGATCTAGATCCTGGAAAGTTACCTAGCTTATCAGAATTAGGACTAGCAGCACCTGAAGTTGATTCACGCGGCGTTTTGGCATTTCAAGGTGGCGAAACTGCGGGGATAGAGCGATTGGATCAGTATTTCTGGCAACGTGATAAGTTACGAGTATACAAGGAAACTCGCAATGGGATGTTAGGAGCAGATTATTCTTCTAAATTTTCACCTTGGCTAGCTTTAGGCTGTCTGTCACCACGATATATCGTCCAACAAATCGATAAATATGAAAATGAGCGGATCGAAAATGACTCAACTTATTGGCTAGTATTTGAGTTGTTATGGCGGGATTATTTTAGATTTATTTGTGCAAAACATGGCAATAAAATCTTCCAGCAATCTGGTCTTCAAGGCGTTGATATGACTTGGAAGGAAGATTGGCAAAGATTCGATCTTTGGCGGGAAGGTAAGACGGGATTTCCGTTAGTAGATGCCAATATGCGGGAGTTAGCAGCAACTGGATTTATGTCCAATCGAGGGCGACAAAATGTTGGTAGTTTCTTGACTAAGAACTTGGGTATCGATTGGCGGATGGGTGCCGAATGGTTTGAATCCCGATTGATTGATTACGATGTCTGTAGTAATTGGGGCAATTGGAACTATACAGCAGGTGTCGGAAATGATGCGCGGGGTTTTCGCTTTTTTAATATTAGCAAGCAGTCTGGAGATTACGATCGAGAGGGCAAGTATGTGAAACATTGGTTGCCGGAATTAGCCCAAATTCCAGCGGCTAAAGTACATGAGCCGTGGAAGCTGTTACCTGTAGAGCAAGAAAGATTTGGCGTGAATATCGGCGTTGATTATCCCCAGCCAGTGGTGGATTTATTCAAGTCTGCTCGAACTCATGAATTGATCTACAATATGGCTTTTAATATATCTAGCAGTAGTTCAGGAGATCGATCCGTTCCCAAGCACAAATCAAAGTAGGATCGATCGACATTAATTGTGGAATTGGGTGGGTTTGTTTGAGCTTATTTAATCATGTTAGTATAATTTAAATATTAACATAAACCCTCCCTTACAGCGGCTTATACAGGTAGAATCGATCGCTGACAAGCTGGACAAACAGCATGAATAGTGAGTTGACAATCGAGTAAATGATAGCCTTCTTTCTTTGAAGTTTTGTCGCCGATTTTCAGGACAGAATCGTTCTTGAATTCGATCGTTTGATTACAACGGACACAGATCAAATGGTGATGGTGATGGTGCGGTTGGTTGATTTCATAGTGTTTATGATCTTCAGCCAATTCCAGTTCACGCAAAATACCCATCCGCGCCATTAGCTTGACGGTGCGGTAGATAGTGGACAAACTAATATCGTGCCCCTCTTTCTGGAGCAATTCGCACAGTTCCTCCGCACTGAGATGCCTGCCTGCGGCTAAGTTTTGGAATATATCTAAAATTATTTCTCGTTGCGGCGTGAGTCGCCAGCCCCGTTCATGTAGTTCAGCTTTGAGAGAGTCTGCTGTGTAGAATGACATACTCATCACCCAATCTTATAGTAAGTAACTATCATATCTGACTGGGAATCTATTTGCAACAAGCGAAGCTTGTTGAGAATAACTCTCTTTTAAATTACCCTCTACCCGTCACCGACAAACCCTCCACAATCAAAGATGGCGTGTGACAGGGGCCATTCCAATCGATATCTGCACCGACTGCTACGACTTGTTTGAGGGCGGTATAGACGTTACCACTGACCATCGTGTCTTTGATGCGACCGACGATTTCACCGTTGCGGACGCGATAACCTAGTTCGACATTGATCGAAAAATCGCCAGACATTCCAGCTCCACCCCCCAGAATTTGATCAATGATAATGCCCGAATCAAGCTGCTTGACCAATTCTGGGAAACTCTTTGTCCCAGGTGCCACTGTTAGATTGACGAGATCGGGGGTAGGATAGCTACCCAATCCAGACCGGAAGCCATTTCCCGTTGAGCCACAACCAAGTTGACGACCGATGGTTCGATCGGCATAAAATAGTTTCAGAACACCCGCTTGAATCAGCGTCAAAGATCGTGTTGGCGAACCTTCATCATCAAAGGGACAACTAAATGGTCCCCAACTTGGCTCTTGCATGAGTGTGAGCAGGGGGGAAACTACTGTTTGCCCCAATCTATCACTCCAGGGTGAAGCTCCTTCATACACCTGCTTACCATTCATTGCGGCTTGGACTGTTTCCCACAACATATCGGCAGCTTTGGCAGTAAACAAAACTGGCACCTTTCCTGTTGGGGGCTTCACATTATTTTTTGCCCACTCCAACCTTTTGATCACACTTTGGGCAATTTTAGCTGGATCCAACTCACCTCGTTGAGTTTGACCATCACCCACACTCAAAAAGTCATCACCGCGAATCCATTCTACAGCCAGATAGCCGCTTAAGGTGGTGTCGCTATAGCTACAATCTAGTCCCAGACTATTCACCAGTCTAGTGGTTTCGATATCGCAGTCCCATTGACTGTTACAGACAACATCAGGGAAATCCGATCTTACTAGTTCGATCGCAGTTTTGCCCATTGCTAGTAATTCTTCTGTGGGAATTGTATTGCCTAAGTCTGGGTAAATAGTATGATTAGCTTGATTTAATTCAGGGGTTTCTCGATCGTTAAGTGCCGATAGTTCAATACTTTTGGCCACCAAAATACTTGGCTCAACTGCACCATAGGCAACGGCTATACCTGGTTTCCCATCTTTCCACAACCGCAGCGCAATCCCCTCGCTCTGGGTTGATTCCAACTGCTTGAGTCGATTTGCCTCAAAAAAAACTGGGCGAGACAAAGATTTAGCTTGATAAACCTCTGCTGCTGCTGCACCTGCTTTACTAGCTAGATCTAGGAGTTGTTCGGTGATATCCATTTAGGGGATAGGGGATAGGGGATAGGGAAGAGGGGGATTGAGAGACTGGGAGACTGGGGGACTGGGGGACTGGGAGAGAAAAATTGATTACTAGTCCCTGTTCCCTGTTCCCTATCCCCTATCCCCTATTAAATTAACTATCATAAAGTAGCCAAAATCCGGCGAATTCTTCACTTTCGGGATTGGATTGGATGGCGATGAAGTGAACACCTTTGGACTGTTCTTTGCTGGCTTCAAAGCGAGCTGCTTCTGACTGGGTGGTGCCGTCGAGACGGGCTAAGATCCAGCTTTCACTCGCGCCTGTTTCTAGCAATAGCGTCGATTTTGGGGCTGGTTGATATTGGACTGCGACGATCTCTAGTCCTGACATCCAGGCTGCCATTGGTACCGAACGTTGTGAATAGAGAATCAAGCCAGGAATCTGAATCTCTGGGGTGATTCCAAACATCTCTAGGGGGAATGATTCCCCAAATCCAATTTGCCAATCGCTCATTTCGGCAAATTGACTAGCTGCGAGATTCACAAATGCCCACTTTTCACCGATGAGGGCTTCGGGCAAGGGTTGGGGCGGATCTGAGAACATCTGCACTGAGGCACTATTGACAGCCTGATAGTTGGGCTGGCTGGGATAGAATTGCTCCATTCGCTCATCTAACCATTGTCGCAAAGAAATAGAGCGACGACTAGCTGCTGACGGGATCCCAATATCCTTGCAGGCTTTGGTAATCATATTGTTCATCTGTCGCCGGAAGAAGCGAATCCGCTGGGGCGATTGCTTGGCTTCGAGCATCGCTGCTTGTAAAGCTTCGCCCAGCCATAACGAATTGACTTTATCGCTGGGACAATATTGGGCGTAGCGAAATAATTCGCTACTTGATTGCGCGGTACTTGATGGACTTTCACACACCAACAGTTCCCAAACTTTTTTTTGTCGCTCATCCACCAAAGGGCGTGAGTAAAAGTCGATCTCCCAAATCACTCCCATTATTTTACGTCGTGCTGCTTGCGTTGTGATTTTTACAGTTAGTCCCCAATTATCGGCGATCGGTGGTAATTAGGGAATAGGGGATAGGGGATAGGGAATAGGGGATAGGAAATTACCTGTGTTATTTGAAATCTATCGTTGGAGTTTAAACATTCAATCGAAGATTACCAGCCAAAACCGCTATGATCTATATAACGTCGGGATAAATTCATCTTACCCAATGTCTAAACCATAATCCCTGTCCCCTATCCCCTAACTCCATGCTACTTTCTAAAGGATTTGAAATTGAAGTCTACACTGGTACACCCCAAGGCGAGATTGTCGGTTTGTCCGATCGAATTGTGGCAGATTTGGATGGGTTTATCATCGAACCAGATAGTCGGAATGTGGAATATACCACCGCGCCATTCAATTCTTATGAGCGGTTACTCTGCGCTCTAGTCCGCCCTCGTCGTCAGTTACGGGCTTATATTCAGACCCTTGGTGACTATACTTTGATTCCAGGTAGTACTTTATCCCTGGGTGGTACGGACAAATTTTATCGATCGGATCTCAATAATCCTTATCATACTTACATCGAACAGGCTTATGGTACCGATGTGGTGACAGCTAGTGTACATATCAATATTGGCATTAGCGATCCAGAATTGCTGATGCGGGCTTGTCGGTTGGTACGGGTTGAAGCTCCGCTATATCTAGCCTTGAGTGCTGGTTCTCCATTCTTGAATGGTAAGCCTACTGGTTATCATTCCACTCGCTGGGGCTTATTCCCCAAGACTCCCAAACATGTGCCGTTGTTTGAAAGTCATGCTCACCATATCAAATGGGTGAATGAACAATTAGAGCAAAAGACGATGCAAAACGTCCGCCATCTCTGGTCATCGGTGCGTCCTAATGGCGATCGCCGCCCCTACAACCTCAATCGACTTGAATTGAGAATTTGTGACCTAATCATCGATCCGATCGCCTTACTCGCAGTTACCAGCCTGATTGAAGCGAGATTGTGGCAACTGATCGAGAATCCCGATCTCGATCCGCTGGTGATGAGTAGTCTCTCTGCCGAGGAATTAGTCGAGTTGGCAGATGCCAATGAAATGTTAGTGGCTAAATCTAGCCTTGATGCTACCCTAAGACATTGGCAGGATGGTCGATCGATTACTGCTCATGACTGGATTGGGGAGCTTTATGATGAGGTGCGCGAATTTGCTAAACAGCGTGGCTTTACCTGCTTCCTGTCGCCTGTAAAGAAAATTCTCCGCGAGGGCAATACCGCACAACAGTGGCTGCGGGCTTATCAAAAATCTGGTGACGCTCAAGCTGTGTTGATGCAAGCGATTTCCCAAGTTGAGCAGCAGGAAATTGAGCTGGATCGATATATTTGTCAATCAGTTGGGTAGGCTTTGTGGATAGTGGATGGTGGATGGTGAATTATCTCCAGTCTCCCCAAATCCCAACTCTCAACTTCCAACTCCCAACTAGGTTAGTGAGCGGAGCCGAACTACCCAAATCGAAATATAAAGAAAATCTATATATTACTAAAGGTTGCGAATTGTAAACATAACTTCGCTAATCTTTACTTAATCTCTAGTTCAGCTATTTTCTCTCTCCCATATTGACTAGATCTCAATTTCTCGCCAGCCAATTTTGAACCTATGCTCCAGTTAGTTTTAGTCAATCCCCAAATTCCGCCCAATACTGGAAATATCGCCCGAACATGTGCCGCTACTCGTACCAAATTACACCTAGTTGGACCATTGGGCTTTGAAATTAGCGATCGCACTGTCAAACGGGCTGGATTAGACTACTGGCCTTATGTTGACCTCACAATTCACGATTCGATCGATGCATTCATTCAATTTCGACTTCAACAGCCTGGACGTAATATTGGGTTTAGTGTTCGGGGTAGTTGCAGTCATTTTAAATTCCAGTTTCAGGCTGATGACTGGTTGCTATTTGGGAGTGAAACTAGCGGGCTACCAGCGCAGATGATCGAACAATGTGCCGCGACGGTGTACATTCCCATGAGTGAGCCAGGAGTGCGAAGCCTCAATCTCTCTGTCAGTGCGGCTGTAGGGCTATTTGAAGCCCAGCGTCAAGTGAATGGATAATCGGGCCAAAATTAGGACAAACCTGGCTGAAAATCTAGCATGTCGGCACTTGGCTGTCCTCACAAATCAATGAAGATAATTCAATTGAGGTTTTAATGAAATCATCACCAATATTTAGATAAGAAATTTCTATCATTGATTTACTAGATATTGGCGAACTAGATCGACAATTTATCGTTTGCGATAGAGTCACGCTTACCTTGCAATAGTCTCTCCTTTGGAGAATCAAACACATTAGCAACTAGCGTGATAATTGAGATTGATGCTAGTTGGTCTAATATTTTCGTGTTTTTTGATACAGCAGGATCTCAGAGCGGAATCATCGTCAGCAGATGTCCAACGGTAAATTTAAGATCGGGTGATTTAGAGTAGTGCTCGATTGATATTTGCCTGATTTATTCAATTCATTTATATTTGATTCTGATCACACTGAACTCTACTGCTAGCAAAGCTTGTAGCTACTCTTGTGAGTAGTTAGAAATTGCCATCGTCGATCGATGTTTGACAAATAACCTTGCAAATTGTTGCATCTTCACTTAAAGTAGCTTTAGCGATTAGGGATCGCTACTGACACACGGCAATTGGTTGTGCTTCCCTGACTCGATCTACCGATCGGCATCAGAATCCAACCGAAAAATTAGCTCATTCTGATAACTGTCGTTATGTCAATATTATTTTTGGTGTGAATGGAGTTAGAGGTCAGTTAGCACTGAAATTGTTTAGATAAATTCAGTCCGCTGACTACTGTTGTACTCAAATGTTAGGAGGTCATTTTTGTTGAAACCCGAAGTTACACAGAAGGTTAAATTAGTCAATAAACCGAAAAATGCTAGTAAAATCCTAGCTAATCGATCGTCCGCAGCAACCACCGAGTCAGGATCGGTTTTTGTCAAGATTGCCGCTCTGTTTGCTAATCGCCGAAGGCGCGCATCTTTGATAATGCTTGGGTTAGCAGTTTTCGTGGGAATAACTAGCTTCCCCACCACTAATGTTTCAGCAATGCAAGCAAAGTACGGAAAACAATCTTCAGTACTAATTGCCCAGTCCATTCCGGTTCGTTATGTCAATTCAGCCAGTGCCAACAATCCACAAGTAGGTAGTGAATCTGCTGTCACTATCGATGTAGCTTCACCAAAAACTAGAGCCTTTAAGCCAGTTGCAACCGGACAAGCAGCTTTTAATCAAGGTGGATATGAAGGTGATTTAAAAGATTCTGAGAATAAATTTCCCTCAACCCAACCTGGCACAACGACGATTGGTTTTTCTTGGCCAGCAGCAGGCAAGCTGACTTCCAGATTTGGACGACGGTGGGGGCGAATGCACAAAGGTATTGATATTGCTGGCCCTGTCGGTACACCAATCAATGCGGCTGCCGATGGTACAGTGATCTCCGCTGGTTGGAACTCAGGTGGATATGGCAACCTGGTAGAAGTCAGGCATAGTGATGGCACAACCACTCGCTATGCCCACAATAGTCGCCTATCAGTCAGTGTCGGTCAAACCGTTCGCCAAGGTCAGCAGGTCGCAGCAATGGGCAGCACTGGCCGTAGCACTGGTCCCCACTTGCACTTTGAGATTCGTCCCAGTGGTGGAACTGCTGTCAATCCGATCGCCCATCTCCCCGCTAATAGTTAGGTTCGGACTTGAATCTAAACTAGTTTAACGGTGATCCTGCTTGAACTGCATTTTTCATGCTATGATGATATACGTTAAATGCCTTGGCTCAATAGCTCAGTCGGTAGAGTAGGGGACTCATAAGCCCTTGGTCGTCAGTTCAAGTCTGACTT